>JACQWW010000136.1 GCA_016209025.1 Elusimicrobiota bacterium
CCGCCTGACGCCCTCCCAGCTTAAAAGCAATCTCAATATCCTTATTCTGCAATTGGCCAGCACCAACAGGGAAACAAGGGAACAGCTTAAATTTTTCAGGGACAGCGGAGGCAATATCGTTCAGCATTTTCCGCCGGAAAACATGCCGGAGGAGCACAAAAAACTAAAAGAGCGGATTTCTAATCTGGATATGCTCTCGGGGGAATTGGTCAAAACTTCGCTGGGAAATCTTGTGCGGTTTTGTGAACCGGCTGTTATTCTGGACGAAGGGCACAAAGCGACAAGCCGCATAGCCCGCGAAACCATAGAAGGCTTCAACGCATCTATCGTGGTGGAGCTGTCAGCCACGCCGCCCAAAGAAGCCAACGTTTTGGTAAAAGTATCCGGCAAAGAGCTTTTGGAAGAAGAAATGATTAAACTGCCCATGAATATCGCCAACTCCAACCAAAATTCGTGGCAAGCCTGCCTGGCGCAGGCGCGGGACAAGCGGGAAGAACTGGCCAAAATAGCGGAACACCATTTAAAAGATACGGGAAAATATATCCGCCCAATGGTTCTGGTTCAAGTGGAGCGTACCGGAAAAGATCAGAGGGGGCCAAAATTTGTCCATTCTGAGGATGTTAAGGAATATCTTATGCAAAAGTTGGATATTCCCGAAGCTGCCATTAAAATAAAAACATCTGACAAAGATGATATTGAAGGTCTCGATTTGTTGGATGAGGAGTGTCAGGTTGAATGGATTATCACCAAGGCGGCGCTCAAAGAGGGCTGGGATTGCCCGTTTGCTTATATCCTTGTTTCTCTAAATAACACAGGCAGTCGGTTGAGCATGACGCAGTTGGTTGGCCGCGTGTTGCGCCAGCCTTATGTCAAAAAAACCTCCAGCCAGGAATTAAACGAAAGCTATGTTTATTGTCTGCGGCGTAAAGCCACGGACATTGCCCAGGATGTGAAAAAGGCCCTGGAAGACGAAGGCTACGAGGGCGACGCGGCCAGCGTGGTGGATCGCAGTGAAGAAGAAGGCAGGCCGCAAGAGGCAAAGTCTGCCTCCATCCGCAAAGAATTTCAAAGGTATTACGTGAAGTTTGAAGGAAAAGTTTATCTGCCGCGTTTTTGCGTTAAGCAGGAAGACCGGTATGAAGCCTTGGATTATTACCGCCACTTAATCAGTCGGGTGGATGTGTCTAAGTTTGACTATGCGGGCATAGATTGGGATTTGGCCACGGATTTAGCGGCGGCCAAAGAGTCTTTCTATCGAATGACCCTGGAACAGGAAGAGTTAGAGAAGCTGGAAGAAAGGGAGTCTTTGGTTTTGGAGACAGACGAAAAAGTTTTGGCCTGGCTGGCCGTCAATCTGCCATTTGAGCATTTTAGTCAGAGGGAAATGCGGCAAGCCGTGGAACAAACTTATGAGCGGCTGTGCCAAGTGAACAAAGACCTGAAAGACCGGCTGGGGTTGGTTAAATTTGCCGTCAAAGAAAGGATGATCGGATTTATCCAGCGAGAAACTGATAAACAAACGCAAGGGGCCTTCGAAGAATTATTCGATAAAAAACGCCTTCAATTTTATCTGGAGTGCAAAGAATGCCGGTTTGAGTTGCCTCCAAAAATAGAAATAAGGTCCGTCAAGCGCCTGACACATGACGATGGTGGCCAGCTAGAACTGCCGCTTTTTAACTGGGTAGCCCAAGAGCAATTCAATGAATACGAAAAATCAGTGGCGCTATATTTGGATAAACAGCCGCAAGTCTTGTGGTGGTACCGCAATTTGGTGGGATCGGGGAATTTTTCCATTCAAGGCTACAGGCACGACGAGATTTATCCTGATTTTATCGTCCAGCAGGGCAAAAGTAGAAAGCCTATTGCCTCTGTTTTGGTTTTAGAGAGCAAGGGCGGGCATTTGGTGGGCAATGAAGACACAAGATACAAGAAGGATATTACCGCTTACTTCAACAAAGTCGGGCGCAAGGTGCCGTGGCAAAAATTGGCCAAAGATTTTCAAGACAACCAATTCCGATTCCAAATTCTAGATGAAGGCGAATATAAAGACCGCGATTGGCGCGGCGAATTGAAGAAGCTGCTCGAAGAGGGCAGCGTCGCGGAAAATTAAAGACGATTCACAAAATGATTGAAGAGCTAAACATCAAAAATTTTGCGGTCATCGAGGACCTGGCGATCCGCTTCGGGCCGGGACTAAACGTCATCACCGGCGAAACCGGGGCGGGGAAAACCATGCTGATCGAGGCCCTGCGGTTTCTTTTTGGTTTTTCCGGGCCGGCTGCGGCCTGTCTGCGGACCGGAAGCAAAAAAATGGAGGTTTCGGCCCAAATCAATATCCACGATGCCTCCTCATGTCTTTTGGACGAGCTGAAAGCGCTTGAAATTACCCCTGACGATGGTTTTGTTATTATCCGCCGGACTTTTGAGAATGAGCCGGCCAGATCAAAATGTTTTATCCAGGACGTGCCGGTTGCGCTGGGTACGGCCAAAAAAATCGGCCGCCTGACCATTGAAATGCACGGCCAGGGCGATGCCCAGGATGTCTATGGCGCGGGCTTTGCCCAAACTTATCTTGACCGGTGGGCGGGCCTGGGAGAAAATCTGAGCGCTTATCGAAAAATTTTTCAGGATTTAAAAGACGCCCGTCAAAAGCTTGACGATCACCGCCGATTTGTCACGGAACACTTGGGCGATATTGAATACCTGCGCCATAATTTAAACGAACTCGAAGAAATCGCCCTGAATCCGGAAACGCTCGATCTTATCGAAAACCAGCTTCCTCTCTGGATATCAAGCGAGCAGGTGACTCAAAGCCTTTCCGAGCTTTGCGATGCGGCGGGACGCGGCGAAACGAACGCCGCGGCCCAGGTTTCCCGCGCTATCGGCTTGGCCGCCAAACTTAAAGACCGGCTCGGCCCCCGTCACGACCTTGAAGCTATCGGCCAAGACCTTGAAAAATGCCGCCAAGCGCTCGAAGAGGTTTTGCGTCAGGCTTCAGCCATAGAAAATTCTTTGAATTTCGATCCGGTCCGCCTGGAGGAACTCCTTGGCCTGCGGGCCAAAATCCAAAAACTTCTTGCCAAACACAAATGCCAAAGTCCGGGCGAGCTGGCTCAAATCGAGGAGCGCCTCGGCTTAAAGCTCAAAACTCTTGAAGATTCCGAGGTTCAGGAGGCGGCTTTACAAAAAATCGTTTCCGAGCTTGAAGACAAGGCCCGGCGTCAAGCCGCGAAAATCTCGAAAGAAAGAAAAAAAGCGGCCGGCCAGCTTGAAAAAATTTTGACCAAAGAAATTCGTCTTCTCGGCATGGACAAGGCGGGTCTTTCGCTGGAGGCAGCGCCGGCCCAAGAGCTCGGATGGAGCGGTTCCGACAAGATTATTTTTTGGTTTGAGCCTAATCCCGGCGAAGGCCGCCGTGAACTGCGCCAAATTGCCAGCGGCGGCGAATCATCGCGGGCCGCGCTCGCTCTTAAAAGCCTTTTAATGGGCCGCGGCTCCTCGGCGGAATTGAATCCTGCGCCCCGGATTCTTGTGCTCGACGAAATCGAGCAGGGCCTCTCTGCTAAAGCCGCCTCTTTAATCGCGCGGCGGCTGGCGGACTTAAGCCAAAGCCATCAAATTTTCGCGGTGACGCATTCGCCGCTTATTGCCTCGCGTGCCGGGTGCTTGTTTTACATGGAAAAGGCCATGCACCAAGGTCGACCGGCTTGACGGTTAATTTCCAGCCTGAACAGTTGAGCCGGGTTTTTTTTGACCTCGGGCTATGGTCCGGCGACATGGCTCTGGACGCCGGGTGGTCCAAAAGCTTTCCGGGACTCATCGAACCGAAAGACAAAAATTTCAAATTTCAAAGCTGGCTGGGAGTGGCGGCGGGAGCGCGCTTCGGCAAAAAAGACAGCTTTGCCGTGGGGCCGGTCATGGCCCAGGAGTTTCGCCACGAACGCTCTCCCTTTATTTATTTCCTTCGCCTCATTCCCATGGTGCGCCTAAGCCCTTCGGTGGGCTACGAGCTAAACGCCGTCATCGGCGCCGCCTTTTCTTTTTAGGTCATGGGACCTATAGAACAGCTGGGACTTTACAGCAATTCCGTAAACCCGCCCCCTAACTTCCCGGTTTCCCGAGAGTGCCTCGCGCACCCTGCCCCTTAAGCAAATTCGCATTCGTCCATTTGACTTGTTTTGCCATTTCTACTTATATATATCAGTAATATAAGTATAAATGGAGGTGACTATGCGCCATCACAGCAATCAGCCGGCCCGGGTGCGCTCCGCTTTGTCGCGCCTGCGCCAAATCTTAATGGAACCAGAGTTGCTGCGCGCCAGCTGGGTGCAAATGAAACATCCCTGCGGACGCGCCTACTGCCGTTGCGCCAAGGCTAAAAAGCATTGGCACTTGTCCTGGTATGTCAGCCAAAGCAAGAACGGCAAACCCAGAATGAAGTGCGTGCCCAGGGAGCAAATCGAAGAGGTGCGCCGATGGGTAAGCCGCTACCAAGAAGCCAGGTCTTTGCTGGCTCAAGCCGGAGACTTCTACTGGGATGAAATTGGGCAGAGAAAATAAATTCGCTTAGGGACATGCCCGCTGGGATGAAGAGACCAGGGGTAATGCTGCGAGTTAAATTATGTTGCGAGCGCGCCACATAATCGCCAATTTGATGAAAAAATGTTAAAGTAGTGGCCGATGAAAGAACAAGTTGAAGAAGTTTTAACGGGCATCAAACCAATACTCCAGATGGACGGAGGCGACGTTGAGCTGGTGGAAGTCACCGCCGACAAGGTGGTTAGAATCAGGCTTACCGGCGCCTGTCATGGCTGTCCTATGTCAACCATTACCCTCAGAATGGTCATAGAGCAGGAACTTAAAGGGCGGTTGGCTATTTTGTTGCTATTTAACACAATATGTTAGATTTGCGCTGGCTTGACAGCTCGTTCGCTTTTCAAAAAATCATCGTCGCTTTTCAAGATTCCAAGGCGGGACCGGCCATCGAGGTCAGGGCTCACGCTTTTGCCTGGCCTGAGATCGAAGAAAAAATTTTAAAGTCCGGCTGCCGCGTGGTCCGCAAAGAGCGCTGCGGGACCGATGCCGAGATATCGGCCTGGGTTGAAAAAGAAAAAAACGGCATTCTTGCCGGCATCTTAAAACGCGTCTATTGGGAAACCACAGCCGGCTGTAATCTTGCATGCCGGCATTGCCGCAGAACAGATGTCAGCGAAAGCGTCTGTCCTGACGATCTTTCAACCAAAGAATCGAAAGCGATGATTGACGAACTGGCCGCTTTCGCCGATATTGATCTGGTGCTTTCCGGCGGAGAGCCTTTAATCAGGAAGGATATTTTTGAAATAGCTTCTTATGCCGTTAAAAAAGGGATCAGGGTCGGCATGGCCACCAACGGCACTCTGGTTGACCGGGCCATGGCCGCTCGAATCAAAGCGGCCGGCATCGCTTACGCCTCGGTTTCCCTTGACGGAGCCAAGCCCGAGACCCATGAGGCTTTGCGCGGCAAAGGAAATTTCGAGCTGGCTTTAGCCGGATTTAAAAATCTCAAAGAAACCGGTCTTAGGGTCCAGTTTAATTTTACGGTGACGCGGCAAAATGCCGCTGAAGTGCCCTTTGTCCATGAGCTAGCTGTTTCCTGCGGCGCTTCATCTTTGTTTCTTTTTCTTCTTGTACCGGTCGGCTGCGGCGTTCAGATCGCCGAATCCGCCATGCTGGGCGCCGCTGAAGTTGAGCAATGGCTTCAATGGGCGCACCGGAAAAATCAGGAAGGGCCGCTGCTTATCAAGACTGTTTGCGCTCCCCATTATTACCGGATAGAGGCGCAGAACGATGGAGCGTCTACCGCGGGGTCCGCACGGCTTTTGCGTCATACCGGCGAAAGCCGGTATCCAGAAAAAAGTCGGGATTCCGGTTTTCACCGGAATGACGGCGGGGAACATGAGCATTCGCGCAAAGGCTGCCTGGCCGGCATCCGCATGTGCTTTGTGGCGCATCAAGGCGATGTGTATCCCTGCGGCTATCTGCCTGTATCCTGCGGAAACGTTAAGCATGTCCCGCTTAAAAAAATTTGGCAAGAGTCGCCCCTTTTTCAAAAACTCAGAAACCCTTCCTTGCTCGGCGGGCGTTGCGGCGCCTGTTCGCACAAGCGGATTTGCGGCGGCTGCCGGGCCAGGGCCTATTCCGTTCATCAGGACGTTCTTCAAGAAGAGCCGTATTGCGCTTATCAGCCGGCAGGCTGAACAATGGGGTCAGGTATGAAGGGCGCTTACTTAAGCTCTTTGCCGTCATTCCCGCGGAAGCGGGAATCCAGGCCACGTCGGAATCTGGACCCCCGCCTTCGCGGGGGTGACGAACAAATGCAGAGAATCGGGCTTAAGTGAGCGCCATTCATACCTGACCCCATTGTTACGCTCCAGGCTCTACGCTATGAAAAAAATCTGGGACGTTGTTATCGTCGGCGGCGGGCCGGCCGGCTTGGCCGCGGGCATTTATTTGGCGCGGGTGGGATTTAAAACTTTGCTTATCGAAAAAGACGAGCTCGGCGGCCAAGCCAGATTTATTGAAAGAATTGAAAACTATCCCGGATTTCCCCGTGGCATTTCCGGCAAAAATCTCATGCGGCGCTTTGGCGATCAGGCAAAACGCTGGGGGCTGGCTTTGCGGCACAGCGAGGTTGGGAGCGTGCAGACTTTAAAAAAAGGGGAGGTTCATCTCGGAACGCCCCGTGGAGTTTTGAAAGCGAAAGCTGTTATTGTCTGCGTGGGCGCCGAATTCAAAAAACTCGGCATACCCGGCGAACAAAAATTTTCCGGCCGCGGCATTTATCACAGCGCTTTTGACGAAGCGGCGTGCTTCCGGGGCAAAATAGCCGCGGTTGTCGGCGGTGGCGACACGGCCGCTCACCAGGCCCTTCTTTTGGCTCGTTATGCCCGAAAGGTTTATCTGATTCACCGCGGCAAGCAATTGAGCGCCCACGATCTTCTGCAAAAGAAACTTCGAGCCGCTAAAAACATCAAGGTTCTTTTTGAAACAGCCGCGTTGTCGGCCCGGGGGGAGCGTTCACTGCGAAAAATTGCGGTCAAGGGCAAAAATGGCATAATAAAGCTTATCGTCACGGACGGTTTGTTCGTTCTGATCGGCAAAGAGCCTGACGCCGGTTTGATTCAGAAAATTTTTCCAAGAAAAGGCGTTTTTTTTGCCGGCGACGCGGTAAACGGCAATTTCCGGCAAATAGCCATTGCCTCCGGCGACGGCGTGCGCGCGGCGATGGAGTGTGAAATGTATTTAAAGGAATTTTTTAACAATGGCAGAAGTTAACAATTTACCAAATTTCGAACACGGAATAGTTTGGGAAGACCCTGTCGGCGGCCATCGCGTGGGCTGCCTTGATGCTTCAAGGAAAGAAGACGTTGGGAAATTGATGAAAGAAGAAAAGGCCGTCCTGGCAATTCAGGATCCGCCGTACAACGTTGATATCAACGATGAGTTTGGAAATTCACCGCTGGATCGGTATATGGCCTGGAGCGAAAAGTGGGTTGATAACACGATCGGCGTTTTAGGTGAAAATTCTTCCCTTTATATTTGGTTAGGCGCGGATATTCGCAATGGATTACAGCCCTTGCCGGATTTCATGATAATGATGCGAAGAAAGCCGGTTAAAGTAAGAAATTTCATCACCATGAGAAATCAGCGTGGATATGGGACGCAAAAAAACTGGATGGCAATCCGCCAAGAGCTTCTTTACTATATAAAAGGCGAGCCTGTTTTTAATGTGCAAGCGGAATACACCGATATACCCAAGAAGACCAGGGGGTACTATAAAGAAGTAGGCGGGAAAATAACCGAGAACTTTGAGCGAAGCAAGTCTTTGACGATCCGGGCAGGAAATGTATGGCACGATATTCAGCAGGTTTTTTACCTGATGCACGAGAACGTTGAAGGCTGTTTTGCCCAAAAACCCATTAAATCGGCAAAAAGGATTATTGAGGCAGGCAGTAATCCCGGCGACTTGGTAATTGATTTCTTCGGCCACTCCGGCTCAACCTTGCTTGGGTCGCAATTATGCAAGCGCAAATGTTACACGATGGATATAAATCCGGTTTATTGCAAACTTATCGCGGCTCGTCTTTTACACTGGCGCCGCACAGGAGAGCTGGGTTGGGGCACAATGAAAGTATTGGCGGACGGAAAAATGCTGGTCAGCGATGAGGAATTATTGGGCGAACCGACACTGCTTGAGTTAATGCCGGCTTAAACACCATGGACAAGGGACATCTGGACAAAAAGCTTGACGAGTGGGTAAAAGATTTATCGCAAGAAAACCATAAACTTCGGCTCATCAGGAAATGTTGAAACAGGCAATAAGGAATCCCGGGTGTTCGTCATTCCGGCGAAAGCCGGAATCCAGTAAAATTCATCATAGTGAAACAGCCCTGCGTTTACCTAATGGCCAGCCAACGCAATGGCACGCTTTATTTGGGCGTAACATCCGACCTATTGAAGCGTGTGTTAGAGCATAAGAATAATGTGGTTGAAGGATTTAGCAAGCGCTACAGTGTGCACATGTTGGTTTGGTTTGAACTCCATGAAACCATGGAATCGGCTATTGAGCGAGAAAAGGCCATCAAAGAATGGAAAAGGCGTTGGAAATTGGAGTTGATTGAGCGCCTTAATCCTGCTTGGCGGGATTTATATGCAGAGCTTGCCTAAAGCTCGCCCCGCACTCGGATACGGGGTCTGGATTCCGGCTTTCGCCGGAATGACAGTCCAGCAGGCAGTCCCTTCAGCAGAAGGGGCGAAAATCCACTATTCAACATTTCCTGACGAGCCTTTTGTATTTATAGGCGTTTGGGTAGATAGAATTCTGTATTGGGTTTTGACGAATGAAGAGGCAAAAAGGCATCCAACAAGAAGCCATCAGCATAGGGGCGGGGTTGAGTATCAAATCGGCATTACGGATAAAAATTTTGGCGGGTTTAAGCGGTTTCTAGTTCCACCTTCAAAAATAGTAGAGAAAATTCTTCAAAAAGCCAAGGGGGGGAAGGGGTGAGAATCATTGGGCGCAAGGATTATCCGGGGCTGGCCTCCCTTTACCTGGCGGAGTTAAGAGACAATCCTGATCTTATGGTGGAATTCGTTGACACCGTCGAGCCCGGAGTGCCTAAGAAAGACAAATGGGTCATGATGATCTCAACCCAATTCGGATGCGCTGTCGGCTGCCGCATGTGCGACGCGGGGGCCCTTGGCTACCGGGGCAATCTCACGGCCGAAGAAATGCTCGCCCAGGTCAGGCACATTGCCGCCCAGAATCCTGAACTCGATATTTTGCGCCATCCAAAAGTCAAAATTCATTTCGCCCGGATGGGCGAGCCTGCCTTAAATCCCGAGGTTCTCGAAGCGCTCAGGCGCTTGAGCGCTGAATTTCCGGGCAAAGGAATCATTCCGACGGTTTCCACGATCGCGCCGCGCAGTCCCATGGTCGGGCGTTTCATGGACGAACTTCTTGAAATAAAAGACCGGTTTTTTTCCAACGGACGCTTCCAGCTTCAAATTTCCCTTCACTCCGCCAGCGACGATGAGCGCTCGGATATAACGCCGATTAAAAAATGGGGCATGGAGGAAATCGCCGCTTATGGGTCGCGGTTTGTCAAGCCGGGAGACAGAAAGGTGACCCTCAATTTTGCCCTCTCCGGCAATGGGGTCAGGTCTTCATTTGTCACTTGCCCGCGGGAAGTGACAAATGAAGACCTGACACCATTGCCGGAGAGGGCAAAATTGAGGGTCACCTTTCTGTCTCCCGGCTTGACAAAATCGCCGCGGCCACATCATGCGGCCAGCTTTGGTCAGAGGTTCTACAGAAAAGAGCGGCTGTTTCCTTGAAAAATGAAGACAGCGAGGCTAAAAGTTATATCACCCAGGAAAATCTTGCCCAAAAAGCCGAATTCTGGATGACGGATATTAAGAAGTGTCTGCGCCGCCATTGTGCGGTCCCGCCCAAAAAAACCGGCCTTTTGGTTATTGATCTTCAGGATTTCGCTTTGAATATCCACAGCCCGGCTTATCTGCCGCCGGCTAGGGCCATCGTGCCGAACGTTATGGAATTGGTTCGCGCGTTTCGCTCCGCGGAGCGGCCGGTTTATTTTACGGTTCATTTGATTCAAGAAGGCGGTCTTATGACCGAATGGTGGAACCACGTATGCCTGGCTGGCACGCCCGAAGCGAGAATCAGCCCGGTTTTTGAAGCTCAAGAAAATCAAATTTTCCGCAAATGCCGTTATAGCGCGTTTTCCAATCCTTTACTGGAGAAAACATTGCGTCAGGACGGGATTGAAAATCTTGTCATCGCCGGCATTCTGACCAACCTTTGCGTTGAATCCACGGTCCGCGCCGCCTTCGATCTGGGCTTTCGGACTTTCGTCACGGCCGACGCCACCGCCGCCCACAAAGAAGAGCTTCATTTGGCGTCATTAAAAAATCTGGCCTGGGGGTTTTCTGAGGTCATGTTGACTAAAGATATACTCGAAGGGCTTAAAACAAAGGAAATATTAAATGTCTAAAAAAATTCTTTTAACCGGCGTTTGCCGGCCCATCGGGCCGGAGTGCGGCGACGCCTCTTCCGTCGGATATGAATTGCTTCACGGGCAGGTGACCCGGGTGCAGGGGATGTTCAGCCCCCGGGCCAACCATCTCCATTATTCTCTGGAATATATCGCGGAAAACCTGGAAACCCCGGCGGTTGTTTTGCATTACCCTTCGCGCCGGGAATTGATCCGGGAACTCAAAAAGGGCTACGACTACGTGGCCATCACTTTTGTCCTGGCTGTTTTCCGCCACGTCAAAGAGGCCGTGGCTTTGATCCGCGAGCATTCGCCCCAATCGAAAATCATTCTGGGGGGCTATGGAACCGTGCTTCCTGATGAAGTCCTGAAACCATACGCGGATTATATCTGCCGCGAGGAAGGCGTGGGATTCATGCGCCGGCTTTTGGGCGAGCCTGAGATTCCCATGCCCTACAAACACCCGCTGATCGTGAGCCGTCTCAAGGTTTTCTCGAAAAAAGTCTCAAAAACAGGTTTGATTTTCGGGGGACTGGGATGTCCCAATGGCTGTGATTTTTGCTGCACGTCGCACTTTTTCAAAAGAAAGCACATCCGACTTTTGCCGACGGGCAAGGACATCTATACCGTGGTTGAGCGCTATCTAGATCTCGACCCCAACATGGTGTTTACCATGCTGGATGAGGATTTTCTGCTCAACAAAAAAAGAGCCCTGGAGTTCAGGGACTGCGTTTTAAAAGGCGGCCGGCCGCTTTCCATGTTCGTTTTTTCCAGCGTTAAGGCCATCAGCCAGTTTACGGTGGAAGAGATTTTTGAGATGGGGATTGACGGGTTTTGGATCGGGTACGAAGGGGAACGATCCGGTTTTGCCAAGCGGGAAGGCCGGCCCGTGGAGGAACTTTTTAGGGAGTTTCGGGAGCATGGAATCACGATTCTTTCTTCGATGATTCTAGGCCTGCCGTATCAGACGCCGGAGGTTATCCAAAGGGAGATGGACGGCTTGACAAGGCTCAAGCCCGCGCTGTCCCAGTTTATGATTTACAGCACTTCTCCGGGCACCCCTTTTTATGACCGCGTCATCAGCGAAGGACTATTGCGTGAAGATCTGGCCGGCGACATTGAAGAATACTGCCGCACAAGCGACGGGTTTACGGCCACGGTCCGCCACCCCAGTATGACTCCCGAGCAAATCGAGTCTCTCCAGCGCCGCTGTTTTGAAGAGGATTATCGCCGGTTGGGGCCCTCGATTTACAGGACTCTTGAAACCTGGTTTTTGGGATACAAGAAGCTTATCCGGTCCGAAAATCCATTACTGCGCTTGAAAGCCGGGCGGTTTGCCCACGATATCAGGAAAGGCTACCCCATTTTTCTCGCGGGGCGACTGTTTGGCCCTAATCGCCATGTCCGCCGTTGGATTGCCGGCCTTGAGCGGGAAATTTATCAGACCCTGGGACGGCCTACGCTCAAAGAGCGCCTGCTTTCGGTCACGGCCCTGGCTTTTGCAGTTTGGAAAGGTCTTAAGCTTAAGCTAAAAAGATCGGGCGGTGAGCGCTGAAAATATGCGCAAGCTTGGCCTTCAGCTTCAAGAAGCGCTGAAACGCCGCCGCGACCATTTGGTTCTGGATTTGGCCAAGCTTTCAAACCTTGACGAGGAGTCCGCCAAGGAATTGGTTTTGGGCTTGGGCGGTTATCTTCAGAGGGTTCGCTTGGTGGCGCCTTTGACTTTCATCTACCCTCGCGTCGCCGATTGGCTGGCTCATTTCAGGCCCTATTGTTAAAAGGGGAAGGGGTCAGGTCTGAAGACCTGACCCCATTGCAAGACCGATGAAAAAAAACACAATCCTTCCCGAGCCCTACAAGATAAAAGTGGTGGAGCCGGTCCGGCTCATTCCCAAAGAAGCCAGGGAAAAGGCTATGAAAGAAGCCGGATACAACACCTTTCTTCTTAAAAGCCAGGATGTTTATTTGGATTTGCTGACCGACTCCGGGACCAACGCCATGTCCGACGCCCAATGGGGCAAGCTCATGGTCGGAGACGAGGCTTACGCGGGCAGTAAAAGCTTTTATTGTCTTGAAGACGCGGTAAAAGAGGTTTACGGCTATAAATACGTGGTTCCCACGCACCAGGGCCGGGGCGCTGAACACATAATTTCCAGATGCCTGATCAAACCGGGCGATTATATTCCGGGAAACATGTATTTCACCACGACCCGGCTTCATCAGGAATTGGCCGGGGGAACTTTTGTTGACGTCATTAACGACGAGGCTTATGATCCGCAAAGCGAATTTCTTTTCAAAGGCAACGCTGATCTTAAAAAATTAGACAAGCTGGTCAAAGAAGTTGGGGCCAAAAAAATTTCCTATATCACCGTTGGCGCCCCGGTCAATATGGCCGGCGGACAGCCTGTTTCCATAAAAAATCTCAAAAAAGTTTCCCAATATTGCCGCGCCAGGGATATCCGCGTGGTTCTGGATGCGGCGCGAGCCATAGAAAACGCTTATTTCATCAAAACGCGCGAGCCGGGTTATGCGTCCAAGTCCGTCAAAGAAATTCTCCTTCAAATGTGCTCCTGTACCGATGCCTGCACCATGAGCGCGAAAAAAGACGCTTATGCCAATATCGGCGGCTTCCTGGCCATGAACGATGCGGGTCTCTATGAAGAGGCAAAAAATCTTTGCGTTGTTTACGAGGGGCTCCATACCTATGGCGGCTTGGCCGGCCGGGACATGGAAGCCCTGGCCCAGGGTTTAAAAGAGGCTGTCGAGAAAGACGAGTGGGTGGCCCATCGCATCGACCAAGTGCGCTACTTATGGCAAAGCTTGGACGATCTTGGAGTTCCCCTGATGCGCCCGGCGGGCGGCCACGCGGTTTTCGTTGATGCCAAGGCGTTTTTATCCCATCTTGACCACGAATTGCTTCCGGCCCAGTCTTTGGCTGCGGCCATTTACGTTGAATCCGGCGTGCGGACCATGGAACGGGGAATCGTCTCCGCGGGCCGGGACCCCCAGACCGGCAAAAACAGAAAGCCTGCTCTCGAGCTTGTCAGAATCACCCTGCCGAGGCGGGTCTATACGCAAACCCATTTGGATTATGTTGCCGAACATATCGGCTTGCTTTACAAAAACAGAAAACAAGCTAAGGGCCTGGAATTTGTTTATGAGCCGAAATACCTGCGCTTCTTTCAGGCGAGATTTAAGCCTGCCAAGTAGAGCCATTGGCATATATGTTGCATTATTCAAATGAAAGCTTGCGATGGAGATATGAAAAAACTTCTTCCTTCGGCTAATAATCATAAACCTCCGAATTCCAAATTTAAAACAATTGTTGACCGGTATTCAGCCAAGCGCGAAAAGCTTATTTCTATGCTTCACGATATTCAGGAAGAATTCCGTTATCTTCCCGAAGAATCCTTAAGAAGCCTGTCTAATGAATTATCCGTGCCTTTGATAAAAATTTACGGCATCGCCACTTTTTATAAATCCTTTCGCCTAAAACGGCCCGGGCGCCACATGTTGACCGTTTGCCTTGGAACGGCGTGCCATGTGCGGGGCGGCCCGCGCATTGCCGATGAAATATCCAGGGTTTTAGACGTTAAGCCGGGTGAAACCACAAAAGACGGCGAGTATTCCCTGGAAACGGTCAATTGTCTGGGTTGCTGCGCTATCGGGCCGGTTTTGGTCATGGACGGCAAAATCTTCGGCCAAATCACAACGAAAAGCGTGAAAAACATTTTAAAGCAAACCGACAAAGATAGAAATAAAAAAGAGGGGGTGGCGGGGTGATCCAAGTTGATTTGAAGTGCCCGCATTGCGGACATTCATTAATGGACGAACAAAATCGCATTGACGATCATCCTTCCGTCAGGGTGACGGCTAAATTCGGAAATAAGAAGGGCGATCTGCGTTTAAGTTCGCTCTACGGCAGTTATAAGATTGACATTAGCGTCCCCTGCCCCAAGGGCAAAGTTGCCCAATTGTTTTGCCCGCATTGCAGACTGGAGCTGAAAACCACCCGCATCTGCGAGATTTGCCGGGCGCCTATGGCAGCTTTCGGATTCAAGGAGGGCGGAACCATTCAGGTTTGTTCCAGGCGCGGGTGTAAAAAACACCTGATCGAATTTGAGGATCCTGAGGCCGAGTTGAGACTTTTTTACAACAAATATTCGACATTTTTTAAGCCGTGAAACTTGTAAAAACCGCCGACGATCTCGATAAATTAAGGAAGGCTGTTTTGGCCAAGCGCAGCCCTGAAAAGCCGGTGGTCAGCGTATGCTGCGGCACCGGATGCCGGGCTTCGAATTCCGCCGAGCTTAAAGAGACGCTGGAGAAAGAGATCGTTAAGCAGAACTTAAAAGACAAAATTGAGGTAAAGGCGTCCGGCTGCCATGGTTTTTGCGAGCATGGGCCGATCGTCGTCATGTCGCCCAAGGAAATTTTTTATGAAAGAGTCAAACTTTCGGACGCTGAGGAGATCGTTCGCGAAACGGTCGTCAAAAGCAACCTGATCGGGCGTTTGCAATATATCGATCCCGCCGGCGGCGAGAGAATCAAAACTGAAAACGAAGTTCCTTTTTACAAAAAACAAAAACGCAAAATTTTAGAGAAAAACCGGCTCATTGACCCGACAAATATCCTCGATTATGTGGCGGTCGGCGGCTATGAGGCTTTGAAGCGGGCGCTGACCGGCATGAAGGCTGATGAAATTATCGCGGAAATCAAAAAATCGGGCCTGCGCGGCCGCGGCGGCGCCGGATTTCCCACCGGCTTTAAGTGGGAATTTTGCAAGAGGGCCAAAGGGGACATCAAATACGTGATCTGCAACGCCGACGAAGGCGACCCGGGCGCCTACATGGACCGCTCTGTTCTTGAGGGCAATCCCCATTCGGTTATCGAAGGCATGATCATCGGCGCCTTCGCCATCGGCTCAAACAAAGGATACGTTTACGTCAGAAACGAATATCCTCTGGCCGTCAAAAATTTAACCGTTGCCCTGGCCCAAGCAAGGGAATACGGTTTTTTGGGCAAAAATATTCTTGGTTCTGGTTTTGATTTTGACATTGAAATCGAGCGCGGAGCCGGCGCTTTTGTCTGTGGCGAAGAAACGGCTTTGATCGCTTCCATTGAAGGCAAAAAGGGTGAGCCGAGGCAGAGGCCGCCTTTTCCGGCGACCAAGGGTCTCTGGGGCAAGCCCACCAATATTAACAATGTCGAGACTTGGGCCAATGTGCCTTTGATCATAAATAAAGGCGCCGACTGGTACTCCAGGATCGGAACGGAGACAAGCAAAGGAACAAAGATTTTTTCTTTGGTCGGCAAAGTCGTCAATACCGGCCTGGTGGAAGTCCCCATGGGGGCGACCCTGCGCGAAATCATCTACGACATCGGCGGCGGCATTAAAGGGGACGGCGAATTTAAGGCCGTTCAAACAGGCGGACCTTCCGGCGGCTGTATACCGAAGGAGCTTTTAGACCTTCCCATTGATTACGAATCCCTGGCCAAAGCCGGTTCCATCATGGGTTCAGGCGGCATGATCGTCATGGATGACAGCACCTGCATGGTTGATGTGGCCAAATACTTTTTAAATTTCTTAAGAGATGAATCCTGCGGCAAGTGCCTTTCCTGTCGGGAGGGGACCCAGCGAATGTGGGAAATTGTCAATAACATTTGCGAGGGCAAAGGCAAGAAAGGCGACCTTGAACTTTTGGAGGAGCTCGCTGTTGTGGTTAAAGACAGCTCAATGTGCGGCCTGGGCCAGACCGCCTCCAATCCGGTTTTAAGCACCCTGCGCTATTTCCGCCATGAATACGAGGCGCACATTAAAGAAAAAAAGTGTCCGGCCAGGGTCTGCAAAGCCCTTATTACTTATTCGATTGACACGGATAAATGCGTGGGATGCCTTTTATGCCTGAAGAATTGCCCGCAAAAAGCCATTTTGGGCGAGCTTAAAAAACCCCATAAAATAGAAATTGAAAAATGCATCCGCTGCGGGGTCTGCAACGAAGTCTGTAACGTGAAAGCGGTGCTGGTGAGTTGATGCCTACTTTAAAAATTGACGGGTTGGACGTTACGGTAGAGCCCGGAACTACCGTTCTTGAGGCGGCGCAATTTTTGGGTTTGGAAATTCCGACCCTCTGCCACATGGACGGCCTTGAGCCTTACGGCGGATGCCGCTTGTGCCTGGTGGAAGTGGGATCAGGCGACAAATCCAGGCTTGTTACTTCGTGCACTTATCCGGCCGAAGACGGCCTGACAGTCAGAACCAATTCCAAAAGGGTTCTGCGCTCCAGAAAAATGATGGTTGAACTTTTGCTCTCCGTTTGCCCAAGCTCCCGGACTATTCAAGACCTGGCCTCGCTCATGGGGGTCCAGAAGGTCAGATTTAAAACAAGAAACGACGATTGCATTTTATGCGGCCGGTGCGTTCGCATGTGCAAAGAACAGATGGATGCCGGGGCCATCGGATTTGTAAACCGGGGCCATAAACGAAAAATAACCACGCCCTTTAACATGAAATCAGAAGTTTGCCGGACGTGCGGCGGATGCATTTACGTGTGCCCCGCGTGCAATTTGAGATGCCAGGGACCGAACGCGCCCGGCGACGTGTGCGGCTCGTGTTTAAGCCTTCAGCCGACATGCACCGAGCGTTTTGACGACTATATGTGCTATCTGGGCCCCACAGGCAACTGCGGAACGTGCATCAAGAAAGAAGAAAATTAGGAGGAATCATGGGATCATTTAACAACTACAACGCCAGCGCCGCGACGCTGACGAAAAACAGGACTTTTGAATCCGTCTCGTCGCTTAGCGGTTTGTGCGTCACCTGCGTGGACGGCTGCATCGGCATGTGCGAGGTGGGCAAATCCGCCTTAAGGGGCAGCGAGGTCATTTACCCCCAGCCCTTCGGCATCATCACATCAGCCGCAGAAAAAAAATATCCGGTTGATCTCACTCATTTCCAGATCAACGGCACCGCGGTCGGGGCCCACGGCATAGAAGCCGACAGTGACAAGGCGATTTTTCCCAACGTCAAATTGGAAACCAAGATCGGCCAGGCCCCGGGCATCAAACTCAAACTGCCGGTGGTCATCGGCGGCATGGGATCCACCGACGTGGCGGCCAAAAACTGGGACGGCCTGGCGGTCGGCGCCGCCATCTCCGGAATCATTCTTACCGTCGGTGAAAACGTCTGCGGTATGGACATGGACTCCGAAATCGTCAAAGGCCGCGTCATCGCCTCTCCGGAACTGGCCAGGCGCGTTAAACTGTTCAAAGACTGGCACACCGGCTACGGCGCCGTGGTCGTCCAGGCCAATGTCGAGGACACCCGCCTGGGGGTCCAGGAATACGCCATTTCCAAGCTGGGCGTGGATACCGTCGAGCTCAAATGGGGCCAAGGCGCCAAAAACATCGGCGGCGAGGTCAAAATCCACAGCCTTAAAAAAGCCCAGAAATTAAAGGAAAGAGGCTATGTGGTCCTGCCGGACCCCATGGCGCCGGCGGTTGTGAGAGCTTTTGAAAAAGGATCGTTCAGGGAATTCGAAAGGCATTCGCGCGTCGGCATGGTGACCGAAGAAAGCTTTATCAAGCGCGTCAAAGAGCTCCGCGAATGCGGCGCCAAATACGTATTTTTAAAAACCGGTGCCTATCGTCCGGCTGATTTGGCCCGGGCCCTGCAATTCTCATCAAAAGCCAAAATTGACTTTTTGACCGTGGACGCGGCAGGCGGCGGAACCGGCATGAGCCCCTGGCGCATGATGAACGAATGGGGCATTCCGCCGGTCGAGCTCTTCACGCTGACTTATCAGTACGCCGACCGTTTGGCCAAAAAAGGCGAATACGTGCCCCATATTTCCGTGGCCAGCGGCTTTGCTTTTGAAGATCAAATGTTCAAGGGCTTGGCCTTAGGAGCGCCATATTTCAAGGCGATTGAAATGGCCCGGGCTCCTTTGACCGCGGCCATGGTGGGCAAAACCATCGGCAAGAGAATTTTAAGCGGCGAAATGCCGGTTTTCATCGGCCGGTTCGGAAACACGATTGACGAAGTATTCTCCTCGGCCACCGAACTGCGAAACCAAGTGGGAAAAGATTTCGACAAAATCCCGCCCGGAGCCCTGGGTGTTTACACCTACATGCAGAGACTGGCCCAGGGCTTGCGCCAGCTCATGGCCGGGGCCAGAAAATTCAGCCTGGACCACATAAAACGCGACGACATCTGCGCCATCACCCAGGAAGCGGCCCAAATCAGCGGCATCAGACACGTGATGGACCTCGATAAAGAAGAGGCCGAGAAAATCCTTAGTAATTAGTTCAAGCATTAAGGCTAAAATATAAAGGCTAAGCCTTTATGCTTTAGCCTTATTTTTTTTAAAGGAGGCCGTGCCCAAGGGGACGTTCTTGCGACCCAAGGGGACGTTCTTAACTAATTAACTTTCCAAATGGAAAGTTAATTAGTTAAGAACGTCCCCGGATGTGTCTAAGAACGTCCCCAGACGTACGGAAATATCATGAGCGTAACAAAAAAAGAAGCCCTGGATTATCACGAGTATCCCACCCCCGGAAAGGTGGAGGTCGTTTCCACGAAGCCTTGTTTCACCCAGAGGGACCTAAGCCTGGCGTATACCCCCGGAGTGGCGGATCCCTGCCTGGAAATAAAGGCCCATCCCGAGGACATTTACAAGTACACTTCGAAAGGAAATTTGGTGGCTGTTGTCTCCAATGGCACGGCTGTTCTGGGCATCGGAAACATCGGGGCCGCGGCCGGCAAACCCGTCATGGAGGGCAAGGGGGTCCTTTTTAAAAGATTCGCCGATATCAACGTCTTCGACATAGAGGTGGCCTCCGAGAATCCCGAAGAGGTCATCCGGGTCTGCCAGCTCTTGGAGCCGACATTTGGGGGCATCAATCTTGAAGACATCAAAGCGCCGGAATGCTTTTATATCGAGGAAACCCTCAAAAAAACCATGAAGATCCCCGTCTTTCACGACGACCAGCACGGCACCGCCATCATTTCCGGAGCCGCGCTTCTCAATGCGATCGAGATCGTCGGCAAAGATATCGGCAAGATCAAGATGGTGGTCAACGGGGCCGGGGCCGCCGGATTTTCATGCGCGGATCACTACGTCAGGCTCGGGGTCAAGAGAGAAAACATCTTCATGTGCGACACTAAAGGGGTGCTTTACAAGGGCCGGACCGAAGGGATGAACAAATATAAGGAGAAGTTCGCGGTGGATACCGACGCCAGGGCCCTCGCCGATGTCATGCGCGGCGCGGACGTATTTGTCGGGCTTTCCGTCGCCAACGTCGTGACGCCCGAGATGCTTTGCTCCATGGCGAAAAACCCCATCGTCTTCGCCATGGCCAATCCCAACCCGGAGATAAAATATGAATTAGCCGTGGCCGCAAGAAGCGATCTTATCATGGCCACGGGCCGCTCCGACTATCCCAACCAGGTCAATAATGTTCTGGGGTTCCCGTTCATATTCCGGGGGGCCTTGGATGTCAGGGCGACGCAGATCAACGACGAGATGAAACTCGCCGCCACATACGCGCTGGCCGAACTCGCCAAGGAAGACGTTCCGGATTCCGTGAGGAAGGCTTACGGCGGCCAAAGGCTGCAGTTCGGGCGCGAGTACATCATCCCCAAGCCTTTTGATTCCAGGGTCCTTATACGGGAAGCCTCGGCCGTGGCCGAAGCCGCCATGAAGACCGGCGTGGCGCAAAAGCCGGTAGACCTCGCAGTTTACCGCGTTCAACTGGAAAAGCGCCTGGGCCGGGCCCGGGAAGTTATGAGGACGGTTATCGGGAAAGCCCAGCGCGATTCCAAGCGGGTGGTGTTTCCCGAAGGAGACCAGGAAAAGATTCTTCGCGCGGCCGCCGAGCTTCTGGATGAGAAGATCGCGGTGCCGATTATTCTCGGCAATGAGGCCGGGATACGGGCCTTGATCGCCGAACACGGCCTGTCCCTGGAGGGAGCCGAGATCGTTGATCCCGCCGCGTTCGCGCGCCGCGAGGAGTATGTGGAAGAGTACTATAAGATACGCCAGAGAAAAGGGGCCACCCGGCAGAGGGCGGCCGAAATCATGCTTGAGAGAAACGCCTTCGGAGCGATGATGGTCCACCTGGGCGATGCCGACGCCCTTGTTTCTGGGTTGACCGAGCATTATGCGCAGACCATAAGGCCCGCCCTTCGGATCATCAAGGTTCGCAAGGGGGTCAATAAAGTGTCCGGTCTCTACGTAATGGTCATGAAAAAGGAAATTTATTTCTTCGCGGATACTACGGTCGTCATAGAGCCGACCGCGGAGGACTTGGCTGAAATCGCGCTCCTGGCCGCGGAGACGGCGCGCCGGTTCGATGTCGAGCCAAGAGTGGCCATGCTTTCTTTTTCAAACTTCGGCAGCACCCAGCATCCTCTTTCCGACAAGGTGAGAAAGGCCGTCGAGATCGTAAGAGGGAAAGCACCTGATTTGACAATAGACGGGGAAATGCAGGCGGATACGGCCGTGGTCCCTGAAATCATGGAAAACACCTATCCTTTCAGCGCCCTTAAAGACGGGGCGAATGTGCTGGTGTTTCCCAGCCTGGAGGCCGGCAACATCGCCTACAAACTTTTGGGCCGCATCGGCGGAGCAACGGCGATAGGCCCCATTCTTATGGGAATGAGCAAGGCCGTCCATGTCCTCCAGCGCGACGCGGAGGTCAACGATATCGTCAACATGGCGGCCATAGCGGTGGTGGATGCGCAGGCGAAAGGCAAGGAAAAGACCCCTGCCAGGCAGACTCCTGTCGGAGCCGCCGCCTAAAAAACAGAGGTTTGACAAAAAGAAGGCGGAAGGATTGGTGTCTTATGAGCAAAATTGAAAAAGGGTCTGAGGCCGAAAAATTCAAACCAGAAAGCCTGATGATGAGCTACGGCTATCATCCGGAATGGTCCGAGGGCGCCCTAAAATGCCCGATTTTCCAGACCTCGACCTTTGTTTTTAAAAACGCCGAAGCAGGCAAAAGATTCTTCGCCATTGCTCATGGCCAGCAGGCGCCGGGGCCGGCCGCCAAATCCGGCCTTATTTACAGCCGCATGAATAATCCGGACCTGGAAATCCTGGAAGACAGGCTTACCCTCTGGGACAATGCCGAGGCTTGCGCTGTTTTCGCCAGCGGCATGGGGGCGATCGCCACGGCTTTGCTGGAATTTTTAAGACCCGGGGATACCCTGCTTTTCAGCGAACCGATCTATGGCGGCACGGAGAGTTTTTTACGCCACGTCCTGACGCGCCTGGGAATCGCCATGATCGGTTTTAAAGCCGGCTCGAATTCCCAGCAGATGGAGCATGCCCTGAAAAGCTCGGGGCGCGCCGAGCGTCTGGCCATGATATTTTTTGAAACCCCGGCCAATCCGACCAATACCCTCGTTGACATCGAAACCTGTGTTGATCTGGCGCGGCGCTATTCCACTAAAGATCGCCGGGTTTTGACCGCGGTTGACAACACGTTTTTGGGTCCCTTGTTTCAGCATCCCATCAAGCACGGGGCCGACCTTGTCATCTACTCCGCCACAAAATTCATCGGCGGCCACAGCGACGTGATCGCCGGAGCGTGCCTGGGCAGCGCCGGGCTTATTAAACGGGTCAAAAAACTAAGATCATATTTGGGCACGATGTGCGATCCCTGGACCGGCTGGCTTTTGATGCGCAGTCTTGAAACACTGAAAATCAGAATGGCCTGCCAGGCTGAAAATGCCGCGGCCGTCGCAGGCTTCTTATCCAAGCACCCGAAGGTAGAGAAGGTTTATTATCTGGGGCATCTCAAGAAAAGCGATCCTCAGCACAAGATTTATAAAAAACAATGCCTTAGCGCGGGATCTATGGTATCTTTCGACATCAGAGGCGGCGAAAAAGCGGCCTTCAGGTTTTTAAATTCCCTCAGGCTCATCACCCTGGCGGTCAGCCTCGGCGGAACCGAATCGCTGGCCGAGCATCCGGGGGCCATGACTCACAGCGATATGGATCCGCAGGATCGCAAGGAAATCGGCATCAGCGACAAAATGATCCGTCTGTCCGTGGGCATTGAAAACGCCCAGGACCTAATCGCTGATATAAAACAAGCATTGGAAAGGGTATGAGGTGATCGAGACCAGGCTCCACGGACGAGGCGGCCAGGGGGTGGTCATCGCCTCTTTGATTTTGGCCAAAGCGGCCCAAAAACAGGGATTTTCCGTCCAAGCATTTCCCGAATTCGGGGTCGAGCGCCGGGGAGCGCCTCTGTGCGCCTTTTTAAGGCTCGACGAGAACCCCATCCGCATCCGCTGCCGCATCACATCGCCCGATCACCTTATGGTTTTTGATCCTTACTTGCTCCAGTCGCCCGTTCTTGTTGATGGTTTTAAGCCGAGCGGAACCTTGACCATTAATATAGGAACAGGTTCTAATCCCGCTTCGCAGAGCTCCGGGGACGGAGATAAGGCCGGAGGCCTTGGCCGTGGCGTTTTACCGGATTGGCTTAAAACCATGAAGGACAAACATAATTGGAAAATTTTTGGCGTCGAAGCATCCGGCCTTGCCGCTTCTTTGGGAATCGGCAGCGCCTCCTCTCCGGTGGCCAATACCGCCATGGCCGGAGCTTTTGCCAGGGCCACCGGAATCGTCAGCCTTGACTCTATCATTGAAGCCATGCACGAATCATTCGGCGCTGAAGCAGCCAAAAATATCGAGGCAGCCAAACAAGCCTATGAAAAAGTGAGGCGATTGTAAGTCTGAAGCTTGAAGTCTAAAGTCTGAAAGAGAGGTAATAATTATGCCGGAAGAACCGATCGTGGCCGCCCCGCTCCACAGAGCTCCGGGGGCGGGGTTACGATCAGAGATCGTGGCCGCTTCTCAAACAAACGAACTTCCCAAAACCGGTCTTTGGAGATATGGCGAGCCGTTTTATCAGGATTATACTCCGCCATGCAACAACGCATGCTTGTCCGGCCAGGACATTGTCACCCAGCTGCGCCTGGTCGAGGAAAAAAGATACAAAGAGGCCCTGGACCGCATGATGGAGGCCAATCCGTTTCCCGCCATTGTCGGCCGGGTCTGTCCGCACCCCTGCGAACAGCCCTGCAACCGCAAAGCTTTGGGCGGGGCCGTATCCATCCGGCAGATTGAACGATTTTTAGGAGATTGGGCTATTGCCAATAACTATAAAAGCGCCGCTCCGGCGGCGACCGAGCCCCCCGTGGCTATCATCGGCGCCGGGCCGGGCGGCTTGGCCGCGGCCTTTTATCTAAGGCGGCTTGGCCATGCGGTCACGGTTTTTGAAAAACAGCCTAAAATCGGCGGGCTTTTGCGCTACGGAATACCGGAGTACCGCCTGCCGAGAAGCGTCATTGACGATGAATTAAAGCGCCTGGGGCAAATGGGCATAAAATTTGAAACAGGCATCACCTTTGGAAAAGAAGTCACCCTTAACGATTTAAAAGCCAAAGGCTTCAAAGCCGTTATTTTTGCCATAGGACTCGGCAAATCCCGGCGGCTCGGAGCCGAAGGTGAAAACATTCCGGAGGTCATTGACGGCGTGGTTTGGCTAAGGGAATTTCACGAAGGCAAACCGTCTACTGTCAAGGGCCGCGTGGCCGTCATCGGCGGCGGCAACACCGCCATGGACTGCGTGCGCTGCACTATGCGCACGGGCTGCACTTCCAAGATTATCTATCGAAGGACGAAATTTCAGATGCCGGCTTCACCCGAAGAGATTAAAGAAGCCGAAGAAGAGGGCATTGAATTTCAATATCTTGCCGCGCCGACCAAGGTTGAAAAAAATTCCAACGGCTCCCTTAAAGTAACGGTGATTCAGATGAAACTCGGGGAGCCTGATTCTTCGGGCCGGCCAAGGCCGGTTCCTGTGCCCGGTTCAGAGCAGGCGGTTGAGGTTGATTACGTGTTTAAGGCATTGGGTGAAGTTATAGCCCGGGGCGCCTTGCCTGCTGAAATTTTAAACAAAGACGGCTGGCCCGTGCTTGAGATCAACGGCAAAACCTCTTTGCCGGGGGTTTATGTTTGCGGCGATGCGGCTGACGCCGGCGGCACGGTCGCCCAGGCCATCAAGTCAGCGCGCCATACGGCTTACGCCGTATCGTCGGAATTAACCAGCACGAAACGCGAGGCGCAGAATTTAACGCAAAGCCGGGGGGCAAAGGCCGAGGTGGCCAAATATAAAAGTTTGAAACCTAAACTTTTTGAAAAACTGCCCCGTAAAATGCACGGCCATGAAACGCCCGATGAAAGAAAGAAAGACTTCCGGGAAATCCAGCACGCTTTAAGCGAAGGCGACTGCGTTTTTGAGGCAACGCGTTGTTTTAAATGCGGAACCTGCAACCTTTGCGGCCGGTGCGAAACTTATTGTCCTGACCGGGCGATCATTTTTAATAAAGAAAAAAGCCGCTATGATATCAATATGGATTATTGTAAAGGCTGCGGAGTCTGCGCCGAGGAGTGTCCTCGTTTTGCCGTTCATATGACGGCCGAGGCCTCTGGCCATAACTCCGTCCCCGAAGCTGTGCGGAGCGGGAAAGAGGGAATAAAAGAAGGCGCTGGTGCCAAAAACTGACGAGCAGGATAAAAAAGGGACCGGCGCCACTTTCCCGAAGAAAATGGAGCCGGTCCCTATAGTCATAACCGGCAACCAAGCGGTTGCTTGGGGCGCTTTTCTGGCAAAAACGCAGGTTATTTCCGCCTATCCCATCACCCCCCAAACCACGATCATCGAGGCCTTGGCCGAGCTGATGCCGAAAGCTGACTGGCCCTATCGTTTTATGACGGTTGAATCCGAACATTCGGCCATGGCCAGCCTGATCGGCTCTTCCATGGCCGCAGCCAGGTCATTTACCGCCACCAGTTCACAAGGGCTTCTTTTGATGCACGAGCTTTTACACTGGGCTTCAGGGGCGCGTCTGCCGATTGTCATGGCCAATGTCAACCGGGCCATTGCCGCGCCATGGTGTTTATGGTCCGATCAACAGGACAGCCTTTCCCAAAGGGATACCGGCTGGGCCCAAATTTATTGCGCCACGGCACAAGAAGCGCTTGACGCGGTTATTCTGTCTTTTCGCGTAGCCGAGGAAATTCATCTGCCTTTTATGATTGTTTTGGATGCTTTTACCCTTTCCCATACGGCCGAGGCTGTTTTAATCCCTTCGCCCGAACAGGTCAGGGAATTTTTACCGCCATATAAGCCGCCTTTCAAACTGGATGTCAACGAACCCCGCGCTTTTGGCGGATTGCCGAAGCCGGAGTTTTATGAGGCTGTCCGCCAAAGGCTGGACCGTGATCTGAAAAAAGCTGAATCGGCCTGGACATCTGCCCAGGCGTCATGGCGCGATCTAACGGGCCGCGGCCTTGAAGCGGTAGAAACCTACTGCCTGGAAAAAGACACCGAGGTCGCCATAATCGCTTCCGGCGCGGCCGGCCAGACGGCCCATGCCGCAGTTGACCGGATGCGCGAGGCTAGCCTGAAAGCAGGGCTCGTCATTGTCAGGATGTTCAGGCCGTTTCCTTCAAGCCGCCTAAGGGAAGTCTTGGCCGGTATTCCCAAAATTGAGGTTGTTGACCGGGCATTTTCCTGGGGACACAAGGGAATATGGACAGAGAGCATCCAATCAGCTTTTTATTCGCTGAAAGAAGACGAACGCCCAAAAATTTACGGCTATATCACAGGCATGGGCGGCGTTGATATTACGGTTAAAACTTTTGAATGGATCGTCCGGCATGCAATTTCACGCTCCGAGCCTGAACCTGAAACCGTCTGGGCTCATGATATAAAGGAGAACACACGTGGCAAAGTTCTTGCCAAAAAATAAAACCTTGGAAGAACTGGAACGCCCAGGAATCTATCCCGGCCACTTGGCCTGCGCCGGATGCGGGGCCACGCCGGCTACCCAGATGATCCGCGAGATATTCGGCAAAAATTGCATTTTCGTTGTGCCGGCCGGCTGTTACACGATCATTGACGGAGCCTGGCCATATTCTTCTTCCGGCGTGCCGTTTCTACACTGCGCTTTTGAGACCGCAGCCGCCACCGCTTCCGGCATCAAGGCGGGCTTAAACGCCCTGGGACAAAATGATACCCAGGTAGTGGCCATTGCCGGAGACGGCGGGACATTCGACATCGGGTTTCAGGCGCTGTCGGCCGCGGCGGAAAGAAACGAGGACATTTTTTATTTCTGCTACGACAACGAGGCCTACATGAACACCGGCATCCAGCGCTCTTCGGCCACTCCCCTTTATGCCGCCACGACCACCACGCCGGCCCAAACGCCGAAATTACAGCCCAAAAAAGACATGGGATTTGTCATGGCTGGACACCGGGTCCCTTATTTCGCCACCGCCACCCTGGCCTTTCACGAAGATTTGAAAGAAAAAATCAAAAAAGCCAAAGAGATAAAAGGCTTTCGCATGATTCACTATTTTTCATCCTGCCCGACCGGCTGGAAAGCCGACTCCCGGCACATGGTCGCCCTGACGCGCCTGGCGGTCGAGTCCAGGGTTTTTCCTCTTTACGAAATTTTCCACGGCGAACGCTGGGTGATCAACCAAAATCCGCCCCAAACGCCGGTGGAAAAATATTTCGAGCTCCAAGGCCGCTACAAGCATCTTTCCCCCGAGCAAAAAGCCGTCATCCAAAAAGAAGCCGATAAAAACTGGCAGCGCCTGACAAAACTTGCGGCCGGTTTTAACTAACCCAACTTCCGCACTGATTCCTTAAAAACACCCCATTTTAGGCTCTCCGAAAATTGACCCCTCGGAAATCTTTTTCCTAAATTTATAATAACCTTTCGGCAAAACTCATGACACTTATTTGGAATGGACCCGGATCAAACTCAAACACAAGTCCCAGCCATCCAAACGCCGCCACCACGGGGCCGACGGTCGCCTGAGTCACCTTGCAAACGATACGATGAT
>JACQWW010000137.1 GCA_016209025.1 Elusimicrobiota bacterium
CCTGTCCCTGGCCTACGGCGGCACCAACAAAAACATCGCCGCCGCTTCCAACGGGGCCGTGGTCTACTCCGATGCGGATTCCTTCGAGTTGACCGGGGTTGGCAGTTCCGGCCAGTACCTCAGGAGCGCGGGCGCCGCCACCCCGATGTGGTCGGTCATCCTTTCCTCGGAACTGGCAGGCGCCAACCTGCCCGGCGGTTCAACCTCCTACATCCAGAACGCCGGAGCCACCCTCCAATCAGGAGCCACTTTCTACGTGTCCTCTGGAACGGTTGACGAGGTCCTAATGGTCAAGGGAACGGGAGTCGCCGCAACAAACCCCGCTTTTCAGGTCATTGGAGGGACATTGACTGTTTTGGCCAACGGCAACGTGGGTATCGGGACAGCCAGCCCATCGCAAAAACTGCATGTGGAAGGGCTTTGCGTTACCGGGGATACGCTCATCATGGTTCGACTTCCTTCGACTTCGCTCAGGACAGGTCGCTCACCACAGGTAAAGGCGACAAAGGCCTCCCGTTCTCTACCCTCGCCCCTTGAGGGAGAGGGCCGGGTGAGGGGTTCATCTGGCGCTCAGCATTATGAAGAAGTCCCCATCGTGAATCTTAAGCCCGGCGACCAAGTCCTGTCTCTCAATGAGAAAACCAAAAAGATCGAACCTC
This sequence comes from Elusimicrobiota bacterium, assembly GCA_016209025.1. Classification (GTDB taxonomy): domain Bacteria; phylum Elusimicrobiota; class Elusimicrobia; order JACQPE01; family JACQPE01; genus JACQWW01. Next base: position 660 of record JACQWW010000137.1, read on the forward strand.
ACCGAGTCAACGGTCTGCTTTACATGGGGGTTAAACCTGTCTTTACGCTTAAAACCGCCTCAGGAAAACAAATCCGAACCACAGGCAACCACCCCTACCTGACAAGATCGGGCTGGAGAAAAGTGGTGGATATTAAAGTGGGGGAGGAGATTGCCGTGCCAAGGCAAGAAGCCCTACATGGTTCCAATTCCAATAATCCGTTGGACTCCGGCAATTATTTTCGTCATGGCGGAGCTGGACAAAGCGCCCAATCTCTTTCGGATCAACTGTTGATCCAGCGTAACGATCTTGGCCAATTTGACCAGCGAGGCCTTCGGCAGACCGGCGGATTTAAGATCCAAAACATCCAGAAGATAATCGTCGCTGGAGAGAGAGCCGGGAATGTGCGAGGTAATGGCCAAAGCGATAACGTCCTGGCGAGTCCGATTAAATTGCGCCGAAGAGACAATGACAGCGGGGCGCTGCTTGAAGGTGGAAAGATCGGTAAACGGGAAGGGGATCAGGACGACGTCGCCCTGTTCATAAGCGGTCATAGATTATATCGTCCGGATTATTCCAGAAATCAAAAGAATTCTCTGCAACTTTCAGAAGCGCAAAATCTGCGGCGGGTATTTTCAGCAGATGAGGCAAATCCGACAATAAACGCTTCTGATTTTCAGGCTCGGCACTGGAGATGGCTTGTTCAATTTCTTCAAGGGAAAGCTGGTTCTTCATGGCTATATCTCCTCGTTTCTAACAAAGCCGCGGGCTTCGGCGAGAGACTCGAATTTTATGCCTTGCCGTTTTTTGGCAATGGCGGCCAAATCGGCAATTTGTTCATCAGAGAAATTGGCTTTTTTAGTGGTGTAGAAAATTATTTTGGGCAATTCATGAATAAAAACGGCCTTATCCCGTCCATTGAGGGTCTGCACTTCCTGAAGAATCTTTTTAACTTTACCGCTCATCAAAACCTCGGCCTTAATTTAAGTGTATCAGAACCGCCCCTGCCTGTCAAGAATGCACCCTCTCAAGTCTTGTGGGACAAAGTTATTTCCATCAAGTATTCCGGCCGCGAACCTGTCTGGGACATCGAGGTGGAAGGAACCCACAACTTCATCGGCAATCGGATATTTGCCCACAATACTTATATGTCGGGCAATGTCGGTATCGGCACAACAGCCCCCGCTTCCAAAACACATATCTTCCAGGCTGCCGGAACAGGAGGATCCTACCTCAAGGTCTCAAGCGGCGCGGTTGATCTGCTTGAAGTGGCCGGCGGCTCCGTCACCATCAATGCCGGAACCTTCTATGTCAAAGGAGCGGTGGACACTGCGGCCGGTTCAGGCTTTAACGGCTGGGACACCAATGCCTCGGATGACTTCGCAGCAGGCGGCATACTGCCGGGAGGCGCCACCTCCTACATCCAAAACGCGGGAGCCACCCTCCAATCAGGAGCGACATTCTACATCTCATCAGGAACAGTTGACGAGGTCCTAAGAGTTAAAGGCACAAATGTCTCAGGCACCAGCCCCGCCTTCCAGGTTATCGGAGGCACTCTAACCGTTTTAGCTAACGGTAATGTGGGCATTGGCACTTCCGGACCGGGCGCCAGGCTGGCGGTGGCCGGCAGCCTCATAGCGAGCGGCTCGCTGAAAGGCGGGGTCAATTTATCCGACTTGGCGGAAAATATCACGGCTTCCGACCTGACCATCGAAGCCGGCGACGTGGTGGCCGCTGATCCCGGGCAGATCGAAAGCATCGTCAAATCCCGGCAGCCTTACGAAGACAGGGTATTGGGCGTGATTTCAACCGAACCCGGAATGTTGATTAATCCCCAAATGTCCGACTTTGACGTTAAGGCGAAATACGACCCTGGCCAGAAACCCCTTGTTTTGGCGGGCCGTGTCCCGGTCAAAGTGACCCTGGAAAACGGCCCCATCGCCATCGGCGACCGCCTGACCGCATCGAGCAAGCCGGGCTATGCCATGAAAGCGACGAAGTCGGGAAGGGTGGTCGGGATAGCGCTGGAAGCGTTTGGGGACGGCGGAGAGGCGGAGCGGCAGAGAGGCGGAGCGCAAGAAGGCAAGAAACCCCTCACCCCAACCCTCTCCCCGCTGGCGCGGGGCGAGGGAAAGATGGAGGAAGATAAAATTTTAGCGTTCATCAATCCGCATTATTGGGTGAATCCGGACGACTACGCGGCGCTCAATGACAGGGTAAGCCGTCTGGAGACTGAAATTAAGTTACTCAAATCGGAAACCATTATCGGCAAAAAATAATATATGCAAATTTTAAACCAAGCTCCCCAAACTAAAAACAAAACAGGCCTTGACAAATGCCGAAATTGGGGCTTTATATATAGTAAGGGGCTAAAATCAAGCACTAAACAGCTTAATACAGCTTCTTATTTTTATTGGAGGAAAAAATGACCATAAAAAATAAACTCGTCCGCGCGCAGAACATTCTGCATATTCTCTCAGGCGCCCTCCGGCGCCTGATCGTTGACAATCTCCGCGCATTTATTTTAGCCCTTAGCCCTAAGCCCTTAGCCCTTTTCTCATGGGTAAGGGCGTACTCTGCCCATTTGGTCAAAAACTTGGTTTATTCGCGCCATTCCCTCAATAAAACTTCTTACTTTATTTACGCGCGCGCTTGTGCGCCCTTGTGCATTTTATTGTTGCCGGCTGTGCTTTGCTTGCTCCCTGCGGGCCATCTTCGCGCTGAGCTGGGTTCCAGCGGCACCGTGGCCGGCCTCACTCTTGATGACCGGGCCGGAAGCCGTCATGGCTGGCTTGTTTATCCCAACTTGGGTTTACTGCGTATTTCAACCAACAATGC
>JACQWW010000138.1:0-2534 GCA_016209025.1 Elusimicrobiota bacterium
TATCAAATGAACAAAGAACTAAAAATGACGTCCGGCAGCAATCAGAAGCTTCTTTCAAAAAACTTGAGGTATTTGGCCTTCACCTTCCCAAAAAGCGACGACTTGGGAATTCTTTCCGTGGCCATGACCCTGGAAAAGGTGATTTATTTAAAGGACAGCACCATGGCCCTGCACATGGCCTCGGAAAAAATCCGTATTATGAACTAAGATGAAAAAAGATAAAGGCGTAGCTTTGGTCACGGTGCTCATGACCATGATGCTGATGCTTCTGGTCATTCCGGCCATTATTGACTGGCTTATCACGGACACGCGCCTGGCCATTAAAATTCAAAAGTCAACCCTGGCCTACAACCTGGCCGAAGGCGCGGTTGACCGGGGCATCTGGAAGCTCAAAGCCTCAACCGCCACCTGGAGCGACGCCTATAAGGGCATCGCTATATCAAACTACAATTTTGACAAGACCTTTGATGACATTACCGGCGGCTATTACCGCATCAAATTCGCCTCCGGCCCCTCCGACAACCAAGTCACGATTACTGGCGAAGGCAAGGATTTGGCTTCAAAAGAAACCCGTTCCATAGTCTGCGTGGTGGAAAATATAACTATCCCCGGCGCCTTATTTTCCGCCGCAGGCATCAATGTCGGCAACCACTTTGCCATTGACTGGGGGCCGATCGTGGCGCAAAATGACATTGCGCTCACCGATGCCCAGGCGGCCAAGAAATACTTTCCCCGTAAATTATCCAGGCAAGTGGTCACGGGCCAGGGGGTCTACGTGCGAGACACCAACGGCCTTGATTCGCCCAACACGGACAACCTTGAATGGTGGTCGGATTATGACGTGCCGGATATGCCCTCGTTGGATTTTACATCTCTGCGCTCTTCCGCCGACGCCAACGGCACGCTTAACATTTGCGACGCGCCGGTCAAGGGCCAGTCAGCCACTGAATGCCGTTTTGAGAATTCCTACAACCATGTCAAATCGCAAAATAATCTCATTTGGTACTGGGACAATCCCATCGGCGACGACACCACGGTCAATTTAGAGGGCAGTGTGGGCATTTGGGGAACCGTCATTGTCCGCGGCAACATGGAATGGTCGGGAAGCGATTCCATGTCTTATGTCGCCACCGTGCCCTCCAATGCTTGGAAGGAGTACCAAAAGTGCGACACATCCGCCATTAACGAATACCCGGCTGACAGCGGCCTGAACAGCAACAGGACCACGTTCAACCTGTCCACGGAAACTTGGACATGGGGCAATGGAAAATGTTATGAGAGCAACAGCGACGTGCCGGCGTCCGGCGGCTGCGACGTTTCCTTCCGCGGATTCATTTATGTCGGCAGCAATCTGGACATAGCCGGCGGACAGGATGTCCACGGCGCCCTCTGGGTGGTCGGCACTGTCTCTGCCGGGGGCGGAGGGATCAGCCATATTTTTTTCGATCATCAAATCAAGGACATCCCAACTTTAAACATTGTTTTGGAACAAAAGTCCTGGAAAGAACAAATACCAAACACCCAGGCATGGGTAGATCCGACTTAATTCCCCTGCTTTTCGCTTTATTTGCCATGGGCTTTACCTTTATGGCTATGGAGATTCTTTTTTTAAGAGAACTTCTTATCACTCTTGGCGGCACGATCTATGCTTCAAGCGCGACTTTCGCCGCAGTAATGCTGGGTCTTTTTCTGGGAAGCCAGATATTCGGCTGCTTGTCATCAAAAGTAAAAAGCGCGGCCTTTGTTTTGGCTTTGTCGGCCCTGGCCCTCGGCGGTCTGAGCCTTTTTCTTATTCCGGCTTTGCGCTGGTGCGGCCTGATTGAAAGCTGGTTTAGCCGTTATGCTTTGTCCTTTCTTTTAATTCTCATACCGTCCATAGCGGCCGGCGGGCCATTGCCTCTTGCTGTTGAAACAACAGGCGCGGTCTCAGAGAAAAATAGGCCTGGTTTTCGGGCCGGGCTTTTTTACGGAGCCGGCACCCTGGGCGCTCTTGTAGCGGCCCTGGCATTGCCTTTCGCCGCGCTTCCTCATTTAGGGTCTTATCAAAGCAGTTTGTTGGCCGGCCTTGCCAGCCTGGCCGGCGGCTTGATTCTTTTACGGCACCTAGGCAGGGTAAGACGCGCCTTGGTTATTCTGGGGCTTGCCGCCGCCTGCTTGTTTGTATTTATCGGATTTTCCAAGGCAGGCGCCTGGCTCGACCGCTTGAGCGCCGTCCGCGCCATGGGATCGCGCGACCCTGCCCTCGGATCAAGGTCCAGGCATTACCTCGAAGACTCTCCTTACCAGAGAATTCAAATTATCGGAGACCTTGCCCGGCCCGAAGCCTCGGGAAAAATCAGAACTTTATATTTGGACGGCATCGCTCAATCTTCCGTGCCGCGGCAGCCCCAATACAGGGAATGGGTTTATTTTGCCCTCTTGCCCCATCCGCATCCTGAAAACGTTCTTGTTATCGGATGCGGGGACGGAGATTTTATCGTTTCCATTTTAGCGGACCGCCGGGTCAAGCGTATTGACCAGGTGGAAATTGACCC
>JACQWW010000138.1:2576-9813 GCA_016209025.1 Elusimicrobiota bacterium
ACCCGGCCACTGTCAAAGTGTCCCGGCGGTTCTTAATGGATTTGAATTATTTCAGAGGCAAAAATGTCTGGGAAAATTCAAAAACTAAGCTCCATATTAATGACGGAAGGGTCTTTGTCCGCCGAACTCAGGCTCAATACGACTTGATCGTCGCCAATCTCCCCGACACCCGGCGCGAAGGAGCCAGCGTTTTTTATTCCCTTGAATTTATGAAGCTTGTCCGCTCGCGTCTTTCGCCGGAAGGAATTTTTATCACGCATCTTTGGCGCTCGGCAGGTCCAGGATATGGCCGGCAAGAGGAAGCGGCGGCCATGTTGATAATAACGGCCACGGCCAAGGCCGTCTTCGGCGGCAATACTTATCTTTTAAGCCCGCGGCTTTGGCCCAAAAAAGTGAAGCCTTACGATTGGGGCGCCCCTCCTTTGTTAATGGCTTCCAACGGCCCCCTCGATTTGGATAATGCCGCCATTGAAAAACGTTTCCAAAATCTTGAGCCAAAGCCGGCCTGGATGACACCGGAGCGCTGCCTGAGATGGCTTGAAAACTCCTATCTACCGCCCGGGCTTGACGGTTTCCCCATTTCAACCGACGACCGCCCGGCGATTCTTTACGCTTCTCTCTGGAAGCGCCGGCCCGCCGTCTCCGCCATACTGCGCCTGGATGATTAATAAGGAAGGCCTGGCCCCTCATGTTGACTTTGTTCCATATTTATATTATAAATATGGAACATGATAAATAGATACCTGAATCTTTCCCGGCTCCTGAAAACAGATAGATCCGCTTTCCTCTTTGGCCCCAGGGGGGTGGGCAAAACAAGCCTTTCTCGGCAATTTATCGCGTCGGCGCCCCCTTTTTTGGAAATTGATCTTCTCCAGCATGAACTTTTCAGCCGCTATATTGCCCATCCCGGCCTTTTTGCAAAAGAAGTGGAGGTTCAATTAAAAGATCGCGCTATTGTGACTGTTTTTATTGATGAGGTGCAGAAGCTGCCCGTTCTTTTGGATGAGGTTCACAGTCTTATGGAGCGGCATAAAGGGCGCGTCCGTTTTCTGCTTACAGGTTCCAGCGCCAGAAAGCTCAAGCGCGGAGGAGCTAATCTATTGGCGGGCCGGGCTTGGTCCCTGCATTTGCACCCCTTGACTCATCGAGAATACGACGTTGATCTTTCCCGAGCCCTTCAGTTCGGAACTTTGCCGGCTGTTTACCTGGAAGATTCTGCGCCCCAGAGAACCCTGAAAGCGTACGTGGAAACCTATTTGAAAGAAGAAATTATGCAGGAGGCGTTGGTTCGCCGGGTTGACGCGTATATTCGATTTTTGGATGTGGCCGGACAGATGAATGGGGAACCGATTAATTACACCAAAATGGCCATGGACTGCGGCGTTTCCACTAAAACTTCCCAGGAACATGTGGCAATTTTAACAGACACCCTGATTGCTTTCCGGATTGACGCGTGGACATATTCAATCCGCAAGCAGCTTCGACAAAGTCCGAAGATATACTTTTTTGATTGCGGCGTTTTAAACGCCATTCGTGGAGAGCTGGCAACTGAACTTAAAAGAGGCACCTATCGTTATGGCAAACTTTTTGAAACCTTTGTCATCCAGGAGATGCTCCGGCTTAACGATTATATGGAAACGGGCTATCGTTTTTATTATTGGCGCACCAACACGGGTCTTGAGGTAGACGCGGTGCTTTCCCGCGGGGCGGCTCAGCGCCCGATCGCTGTTGAAATTAAATCAAAAGAGGCGCCGCAAGAAACGGATTTGCACGCCTTAAAATCCTTTCAATCTGAAAATAAAGCCGCCCTTCTTTATTGTCTGAGCGATTCGCCTAGAACCTATAAAACCGGCGGCGTGACGGTTTATCCCTGGCGCGAGGGCCTCGCGCGGATATTTGAGCTCTGAGGGGAAGGGGAGGTTTTTGTGATATTATTAAACTTTATGAAAGCCATGTTTTCACTGATGTGTGGTTTTCAATCTGGGTAAAAAAATACGGCAGTTTTCAGTCGCTAATTTAAAAAAATGGTGAAAGGCTTTTTTTTGGTTTTCGAAGGCATTGACAAATGCGGCAAGTCGTCCCAGGCGCGGCTTTTGGCCGAGCGTTGTAAAAAGGCCGGGCTTCCCGTTGTTTTAACAAGAGAGCCGGGCGGCACTCCTTTAGGAGAGAGGGTCAGGCATCTCCTTCTTGATTTCAAGGGAGACGTTTGTCCGCAGTCGGAGCTTTTGCTTTATGAAGCGAGCCGGGCCCAGCATGTCAATTGCGTGGTCAAGCCGGCCTTGGAACGGGGAGCGCTTGTCATTTCGGACCGTTTTACGCCTTGTCATTTCGGACCGTTTTACGCTGGCGACCCTGGCCTATCAGGCCTTGGGCCGGGGGCTGAAACTGCCGGATGCCGAAAGACTGAACTGTTACGCTTCTTGCGGTATCAGGCCCGATTTGACCGTCGTTTTAGATATTCCTTTGTCCCAGGCCATTAGGCGCATGGGCGGCAAGCGCGACCGCATGGAGCAAAAAACCTCTTTTTTAAGAAAAGTGCGCCGGGCTTATTTGCGTTTGGCGAAGGGCAGGAAAGACATAATTGTTGTCCGGGCGGACAAGCCCATTGAGCAATTGCACGTTGAAATCGTAAAAATCGTATGGGATTTTCTGAAATCATCGGCCAAGATCGGGCCGTAAGCATCCTGCGCCGGCTCTGGTCAGCCGGCAAACAGCCGCAATTTATGCTTTTTCTGGGCATGCCCGGAGTGGGCAGAAAATTAGCGGCCGTATCTTATGCCCAGGCGCTTTTGTGCGAAAACCCGGATAAAAGCAAAGGAGCTTGCGGCGTTTGTAAAACCTGTAATCTGGTTGAAAAAGGCGGGCATCCCGACTGCATGGTCATTGATTTTTCTTATCAACAAAAAATGCGGAAAAAAGATTCCAGCGGTCTTCATTTGACGATTGACACGCTTCGTGAAACCGTTTCCCTGCTCCGGCGCAAGCCGTTTTCCGGCCCATGCTCGATTTGCCTTGTTGACGGGGCCGAAGACCTGACCATCCCGGCCCAGGTTTCTTTGCTAAAAATTCTTGAGGAGGCCCCCGGCCATCTTTGTTGGATTTGGATTGCCGTCAGCGAAGACCGCCTTTTGCCCACCATTGTCTCGCGGGCCAATTTCAAGGTTTATTTCCAGCCGCTTGACGAAGATTCCCTTGCCTCGGTTTTAATAAAACGTTTCGGCTTGGGCGAAGAACAGGCCCGTCCGGCTGCCCGGATGAGCAGGGGGTCTTTGGAGCGCGCGCAAATTATTATGGAGAAAAAAAGCGTCAAGGCGTCCGCCGCAGGCCCGGCTGTTTCATGGACGCCGGCCCAAGCCCTGACCCTTTCCCAAAGAATCGCCCGTTTTAGAAATTTGGCGTCCGCCAGAAAAGATGTCGGCGAATTTTTAGAAGAGCTTGAGCTTGAGCTTTTGTGGTTATGGCGCGACAAGCCTTCGCCCCAGCAGCTTGGCCGTTTGGAGGCCCTACTTAAGGCCAGGCAGGACATAGAGGCCAACGTGACCCCGGCGCTCGTTTTGGAGCATTTGCTGTTAAAACTGGGGTGAGCTCTTTCACATTGCAAGTTTTTGGTTTTTGAAATAAGCTATAAAGAAGGCAAGGGGGGACAATGAACAGGTTGGTTAAAAAAATTTCCGTTTCATTCGCTTTGCTGTCAATTATTTCGGGCGGCGCCTACGCCGCCAAAACCGCTTCCCTTGAAGTGCTGCAAGGCAAAGTCCAAACTCTGCGCTCCGGACAAAGCGCCTGGGAAGACGTTGATCCCCGGGGATCGGCTGTTCTTAACCAGGGCGACCGGGTGCGCACTTCCAATAAAGCCAAGGCGCAGATCGTCATGGAAGACGGCTCAAGAATAGTGCTTCAGCCTTCCACCGTGTTCATGGTTGATTTTCTCGAAGAAAACAGCTTCCGCTTCAAGCTTGATTTCGGCAGGCTCAAGGCCCTTGTTTCAAAATTCAAATCGAGAAATTTTTCCGTGGTGACTCCCACGGCTGTCTGCGCGGTGCGGGGGACCGAGTTTGACGTAAGCGTTGATGAAACGAGCCGCCAGACCTCGGTATTCGTGAGCGACGGCCTGGTGGCTGTGGCCGACAGCAAGGGCAACGAGGCCCTGCTTAAAGCCGGAGACAGCATTTCCGTGACCCTTGAGGGTCTTGAGGCAAAAGGCAAGCCGGCCGAAGAATCGAAAAAAGAAGACAAATCCAAAGACGATAAAACCAAAGATGAGGTGGCCCGGGAGGTGCGCTTGGACATGAGCCGGGAAGCTGTCGAGGCCGCGGCCGCCCTTGAAATGAAAAACGCGGTAGCCCAGGACGGCAAAACCTTGATTGACGCTTTCGGCCAAAGGGTGCGGGCGGAATCCTACATTGTTCGGCCCGAATCGGACCGGATTTCCTGGGTCGTTTTAAACACCCGCGACAACAGCTTTAATCATTCCCGCTGGGATATATGGACCAATAAGGCGGCGCCTGAAGTTCTAAGCGGTAATTTTCTGGCCGGTCTTTACGGCAAATCCGGCGCCGGCGCGCCTGAATACTGGGCGGTCAAGGATCAATGGTATATGTCCAACACCAACGATTATTGGATCGAGGCAAACTATGGAGGCAACCCCGTCAAATTCAGCTATACGACCCAGGCCGGAAAAACAACCAACTGGTGGGAAACAATTTTTGACCACCATTACGTGGCTATCAGCGATGCCGGCAAAACCCTTCTCCTAACCCATCAAGTGCCGGCTTCCGGCGTAAAAGGGACGCTCCTGGCCGGCACGTCCGGAGATAAATCCGCTGTTTACGGTTGTTCTCCGGCCGGCGGCGGGGCCAACTGCCTGGCCGATACAACGTCGCAAGGAACCGATCCCTACGACTATTTTTACGATCTCTATGAAAGCAATGACGCGCTCAGTATTATCGGCGATCAAAATGCCGCGGCCGGGCATCTCGCCGGCGCCATTGATGTGGACGCGATCAATACGGCGTTCTCCGGCCAGGAGGGCTATAACCGCTTCGCTGAGGAAAAATACTTTATCAGCGGCAAAGCGGCGACGATTGAAGAGGCTAATGCCAATCTAGCCGGCCTTGACATTCATTTCAAGACGGAAATCTCCTATTGCGCGGACGCGGCGCACGCCGGCTGTTCCGTGTCCCTGGCTAAAACTTCGGGCAACAGCGATCTTAAGATCACCTACGACGATTACGTTATTGACGACGACGGCAAAGCCTTCACTATCGGCGACGTTCAGAAAATTTTTAACGTCTCTTCGGCTGATTCGACCGCCTGGAAAAAATTCGCCGAACGGGCCAACTACGAATATGTGACCTATTCGCCGACCTACGCCACTAAGATTGACCTGGTCATTCCCATGCGGATTTTGAACCAGCTCGGTTCGGGGTCTGACAACCGGCCGTCTTCATAGAAAAAGTTGATAAGTCGAAGGGCCATGGGGTCAGGTCCCGCGAAGCGGGACCTGACCCCATGGCCCGATTAAAATCGGACGAGGCCGGCGATGGCCCATTGGTAGATGTCAAAGGCTTCATAGCCTTTGGCCAGGTTCCAATAGGAATACTCCGCTTTCAAATCAAAGTTCGATCTGATTCTTGTTCTTACTCCCAGCGTGTATTTGTATATCCACTTGACGATTTTAGGCGCGCCTTCGGGCTCAAAGGCCGCATTCTGGGCGCTGTCGAAGATGAGCTCATTTCCCCGGCGGACCATGGAACTTAAGCCTAAAAACGCGTAAGCCTCGTTTCCATAGAAAAAATTAGGTAAGTGAAAAGAGTTGGAAACGTAATATCCCCATTGATGTTCGCGGTGTTTTTCCAAGTGCTGGGACATCGGCTTGGTTGCGGCTTGGGCGGTGCTTTTGGCGATGCGGTAATCGTTGTATCCGTAAATTAATTCCGTGGCGATTGAATAGCGCCCGGCTTGAAAAACAAAGTCGCAGCCGATGTTGCGGTAATCCAGAAGATCCTCAACATCATATTTGCTGCTCATAGCGGAAAACCCCAATTGCGCGCCTTTAAGCTCGGTCCCTTCCGGCAGAAGCGGCATGCGCAGGTCTCCCAAGGCATAGCGCAGGCGCGCCCCCCACTGCTTGGCGTCGTTGTTGTCGGCCAAGGTCGTAACTTCGTGGCCATAGTCAATCTGGACCCCTTTTTGCTGGCTGGGCTCGCCCAGAACTTCCGAGCGCGGGAAGCTCCGTCCTTGGAGCGGATTTTCCTGCATGCCGTTGGTGACGTAAAAGGTTACCTCAGAAGGAATCCAGGGCCCGTCCGAGGCAACAGCGCGCCAGCTTCCTTTGACCCCAAGATCGGAAAACCCCGATCCCATGAAGGGGTGCGGAAAATTCAGCCGCGCCACATAATCGAGGCTGGCCGGCGAGGCATAAGGAAGGGGCCGGGTGACGGAAAAAAAGTCGCCTGGTTTATAGAGTTCGTTGAACCGGCCGAACGGGACCACGAATTTTCCAAAAGTAAATTTAACGCGCTCGATGCGGCCGTAAGTCAGATGGAATTGATTCAAGACCGGCTCGCCGTCAAGATTGGTGGTAAATTCCAAAAAAAACGGCAGGCGGTCTTGAATCTGTTTGGTGAAAGCGAAATAAATGTCGGAAACATAAAGCTGGTTTTCCACCTCGACCTCGGTCGGCTTGCCGCCGATGCCCCGGTAATTGACGGCGATTTCCCCGGAAAGATCAAGCTCTGAGGCGGACAGGGTGGATGAGAAGGATAGGGTAAAAAAGAAAACGGATAAGGCTATAAAAGCCGAAGCGCGCGCTGTCAAAATTTAAGGCAAGCGTTCGCCGATCTCTACGACCACCGGTTTTTCCGTCTCGCCCTCGCTGGGCAAAAGCCAAAAATAGGCGACTTGCGACTTGGAGACGCCTAAAAGCTTTTGGCGGGTTACGAGCTTGGATGTTTTAAGGTCGTAGACGGATGCGTTGGCCACCGTCAGTATTCCTGTGCCGCCGCGATCGGCATACCAAAGAATGTCCGAAAGCCGCTTGCAGTAATTTTGCGCTTCGGCGGGTATTTTGACGAAGCCTTCGATGCGGTCGGTGGCGGTGCGGATTTCGACGCGGACGTCTTTTGTCTGGGATTTAAACGTTTCCGCGTTATTTTGGCTGACGCTTTCGCACGGCTGATTTTCCGGGGGGTTCATATTTTATTCACCTTCTCCAGCGTTAAAACTAAATTATTTT
>JACQWW010000139.1 GCA_016209025.1 Elusimicrobiota bacterium
CGTCTGCCGCGCGAAAAGCGCTTCGGCATGCATGGCTGAATAGGCTCAATATCGGCCGATGCTCTTTACACCTAATCGATGCGGGAAAGCATTTCGGTGCGTCAGTTGATGCGTGTTTGCTTATTTTGCATACCGGAATTACGCAGTCTGCCATGACCGCATCTGTTTATAAAGGGATCTCGTTCGGCGGCAGGATATCCACTTTTGGACTAGTCGGCAAGGAACTTGTCGCCGACGTTGACGAATATCTTCGGTTCCGTGATATTGACGGCGTTCCTTACTACACTTGGCGCTCTGGAGTGAAACATGACGCCGCCGCAGTGATGGAGTTTACGCGATGCAACGGTTTTTTTATTAATGGTGATCATGAGCAGCGCCGAATGGAAGAAACACACCTATTTCCATTGCTCAAGTCTTCAGATATTGCCAACGGACGCAATAAGCCCGAAAAGCATGTTCTGCTTACTCAACGGAAGCCCTCTGATGACACTGCTATCATCAAAATGACCGCCCCGGAGACTTGGGTGTATCTGATAGAACATGCAGATGCCTTGGATCAAAGACGCAGTATTATCTACCGCAAGCGGCCCCGTTTTTCTGTTTTCGGTGTAGGCGATTACACGTTTTCGCCGTGGAAGGTGGCGATCTCCGGCCTTTACAAAAACTGTCGATTTGAAGTTGTAGGAGAATATTGCGGCAAGCCCATTGTTTTAGACGATACTTGTTATTTTATTCCTTGCGCATCAGAGAAAGAAGCGCGCTTTATCTGCAGCCTGCTCAACTCTGATGTGTGCCAACGTTTCTTGCGATCGCTGGTATTTTTCGATTCCAAACGGCCTGTCACTATTGATATCCTAAACCGAATAGATCTTAGTAGACTAGCGGAACACGCTAATAGAGCAGACGAGGCGCGAAGATTTTTATCTAGCGCAGCTCAATTCGAGGACAAACAGCCGCTTTTGGTTTTTAAGAGTGCATTAAAGTAGGAAGCGAGGGGGGTTTATCGCCCGATGTCATACCGTATTATAAAAATCATCCCTTTTGTTTACGGGCACCGGTTGATGAATTATCCGGGCAAATGCCGGCGGCTTCATGGCCATAGCGGCAGGCTGGAAATCGTCTTGGAGGCAGACGCGCTGGACGGGCAGGGGATGGTGGCGGACTTTTCCAAAATCAAAGAAAAAATCAGCGGCTGGCTTGCCGCCAATTTTGATCACCGGCTGATTCTTAACAAGAAAGACCCGTGGCTTGGCCGTCTTAAAAAGATTGATTCCTCGGTTGCGGCCGTGGCCTTTGATCCCACTGCGGAAAATTTGGCCCGGATGATTTTTGAAAAGGCCAAGGCCATGGGCCTGGCCGTGGTTGAGGCGCGGTTATGGGAAACCGAAGCTTCCTGCGCCGTTTACAAAGAAACTTCCACCTGAAAAACCTTCGGCGATTTGGCGATGCCGGGATATTTGCTTAAAACCAGGGCGCCCTTTATTTTGTAGGTTTTTTTCAGGTATTTTTTAACGGCCAGGGCCAAATCTTCCAGCCATTTGTAGCGCAAGCCGCCGAACTTTTCCACGATGTTTTTTGAGATTTCCCAATAATCCGGCGGTTTGCCGCGCACCTCGATGTCCAAGGCAATGTCAATGCGCTGAAGCCTGGTTGTTTCATGGGGCAGGTCGCCCACGTATAGCTCAAGAGGGATGTCTTTGAGCCTGAGCCTCATCATTGTTTGAGAAAGGTCTGGAGTTCTTTGTCGTTGGGGGCGAGCTGCCGGGCCTTGAGCCACACCTCGCGGGCTTTGGTTTTGTTTTTCAGGGCAAAATAGGCGGAACCCAGGCGTTTATAGGCGGTGACGTTGTTGGGATCTAGAATTAAAACTTCGCTGAGCTCCTGGATGGCCTGGGTGTATTTGCTGTCATAAATAAAATTCAAGGCGACTTCCAATTTTTGTTCCACTATGTCCATGCCTTCCACCGGAGCTTCCGCTTGCGCTTCTTTGGGGAATTTGGACTCCAAGACGCCGAGAAGAGCCTCAACGTCCTTATTGTTCGGATTTTTTTGATTGGCGTAGCGCAGGGCCGCGATAGCCAGCTTCGGATTTTCTTTGGTCCCGAGAAAATATTTCATGGCTGTTTGAATCAGCCGGGTGGTAATTGGGTCGCTTTTACCTAAAGCCGGCACTACTGCCGCGGCTTCTTCCAGGCGTTCATAGAATTGCTGATATCTGGCATTGGTTTGGTCCGAAGCGGCCAATATTTGGATGATATCCCTGGCCTGGGCATAGGCTCCTTCCTTTAAAAAATTGTTTGCCTCGCGCTCTTTTTCTTTGTTGTATTGGGCCATTTCGGTCCGGGCTTTTCTGAGTAAGTCTTTGGCGCTTTGCTGATTCGGGTCAATTTTCAGGATTTCCGACCAATGGCCCACGGCATTGCCGTAGTCTTTTCTGGAGTAAGCCTCAAGGGCTTTTTTGTAATGCTCGTCCATCAGCAGCTTTTTCTCGCGCTCGCCCAACGCTGAAGCGGAGGACTGCTGCGCCATTAAGGGACAGGAGGATAAAGCGGATAAAGCGGATAAAGCGGATAAAGCGAAAGGAATAAAAGAAAATACCTTAGCTTTATCCGCTTTATCCGCGTTATGCGCTTTATACGCTTTTTTCATTGTTCTCTCACCACGAACAATTCTATTCTTCTATTTTTGGAGCGGTTTTCCTCGGTTTCATTGCCGGCCACGGGCCGGTGTTCGCCGTAACCGAAAGCGGAAAATCTTTTTGAGTCAAGGCCCTTGCTTGTCAGAAATTGTATTACGGCAAAAGCTCTTAAAGCCGAAAGCTCGAAATTGGATTTAAATGGGGCGCCTCTGGCCACCGGACGGTTGTCGGTATGCCCCTCAACGACAACCGCGTTGGGAATGTCTTCGAGGGCAAGGGCCACCGGGTCCAAAAGCTTGGCCGCCGATGCTTTAAGCTCGGCTTGGCCGGAATCGAAAAGGACCGGCGCCTGGAAGGTGATCTGCATTTTTTTCGCCGAGACAATGACCTTGGCTTCTTTCTGTTTTTCCATGACTTTTCTGATGCGTTCGGCGGCCTCAAGTTCCTTTTCGCGGGTTTCATGCAATTTTTTTTCTTCAGCGGTTCTTGCCAGCTCTTTCTGCAGGCCAGCCATGGCTTTTTCATAGGCCGGGCTTTGCTCTTTAAGCTGGGCATAGGCGTAGAATCCGAGAAAAAGAATGACCAAAGTTGACATGAGATCGGCGTAGGGAATCATCCATAGTCCCTGGATGTCGCTGCCTTGTTCTTGCCCGCGCTGCTTTTTGCCTCTAGCGCCGCCGAATAACATGGATTTCTATTCTCCTGTTTTTAGCCCGGCCTTCTTCGGTGTCATTGGGGGCCGCGGGTTTCATTTCGCCGTAGCCGGCCGCGATAAATCTTGAAGCGGCAAGGCCGTTTTGAATGAAAAAGCGGATCACCGAATCGGCTCTGGCCGCGGAAAGGTGCCAATTCGAGCGGAAAGGGCTTTTGGCGCTCAAAGGCCGGGAGTCCGTGTGGCCCTCGACGATAACGTCGTTTTTCAATTTGACCAGAATAAGGGTCATGGCTTCAAGGTCTTTGGCCACGGCCGGCTCGATGCCGGAACGGCCGGATTCAAAAAGCGCAGGATTGGGCATTTGCAGGGCGATTTTTTCATCCGTCACCTCGAGGCCTCCTTGAAGGCGTTTTTGCGCGATCAAGCGTTCAATCTGGCTGATGGCCTGTTCCTCTTCGAGTTTGGTCAGGACGCCTTCGGCCCTTTGTTCAGCCTCGGTTTGCTGTTTGCCCTTAAATCCTTCCTGCAAACCCTGCATGATTTTTTTTCTTTCCATATCATCCTGCCTGGTAAAAGAGAAAAGAATAAGAAAAAAAAGCATGAGATTGGTCATTAGGTCGCACAAAACCACCAGCCATAAAGGATTATCTTCGGCCATATCCGAGGCCAGCAGTCTGTTTATCATTGTTGTTTTTATCGCGCCGCGACAACGGCCGGTTGGCCGGCTCCCGCCTTTTTACCGTTTCTGTGCCAGTGGGATAGGAAGGTGCTGAGCTTCCTGCCGACCTCCCAAGGGTTGTCTCCTTTGTGGATGCAGAGGATCCCTTTAGCGATCAGCTCTTTGGCCAGGAGCTCTTCTTCGGAATAAAAGTTGAGCTTGCCTGAGATCGGCAAAAAAACGAAGTTGGCCATGAAGATGCCGTAAAAAGAAGCGGTCATGGCAATGGCCATGGAAGCGCCCATGCTTTTGGGATCGGTGATGTTTCTTAAGACCTGGACCACGCCGATCAAAGTGCCTAAGAGGCCGAAGATCGGGGCGAAAGTTCCGGCGGAGCGGAAGATGTTGGAAATTTGAAGATGCCTCATGCGCGTGGTGGCCAGCTCCTGATCGAGCATTTCCCGCATGACCTCGTATTCCATTTCGTCGCCTAAAAGGCCGAGGCAGTCCTGCAGGAAAGGGTGCGGCATCCGGGGCGCGTCTTCGGAGAGAGTATAAATGCCCTGGCGGCGCGCTTTGGCGGCAAGTTCCGAAATAATTTTGATGAGATCGTGCGCCGCGACGCGCTTGGAAGGGAAGATGACTTTAATGAAAACCCTGGGCACGTGGCGAAGGGCGGAAAAGGGATAAGAAATCATGACCGAACCCAGGGTTCCTCCGAAAATAAGGATTATAGCCTCCATATTCCAGAGAAATTGCAGCATATGTCCCCAGGCCAGGACGAAAACAATCGAGCCTAATCCGATGAATGCTCCGAGCATGGTCATAATGTCCATCTTACGCCTCCTTGCCGTCAGCGGACTGCGCTTCTTCTTTTATTTCCGGCCCTGTCTGGGATTCGGTTTCTTGCTGGGGCGGCGCGCCTGCCGCAGCCTGCGGGCTTTCTGGCTC
>JACQWW010000150.1 GCA_016209025.1 Elusimicrobiota bacterium
ATCTCTGTCTTGACTTAAACCAAATGCACCCTCGCACACTGGACAAGCAGCAATTTCCCATTTATTATGAAGTGGCATGAGGGAATTCACAAAATATTTTTGGAAAATTCGAAAAAGGCTGATCGTTTGCTAAGACCTCTGATATCCTGTTTATTATGTCCCTTTATTTATGCGCTTCTGTATAGTTATTTTTTATCTTTGTTGTTGGCGAAGCCATTCGAGCCAGGACTGCTCAAAGGCTTGAAGGTCTTTGAAACGGCAGGTTTCCCAAAGGGCTTTCTCCAGTGAAACGCCGTGGCGCAAGGCATCGCAAAAGGCCTTGAACTGAATTTTTCCCTTGGTCAAAAAAAGATACCTGGTCATGGCGTAAGATTGAACATACCATGATCCGACGCTTGCCGAAGAGGCGGTTTCCTTGGGCGCCCTTGCCATGACATCCTTCAGGGGCTGGGGGCTCCAGGCGGTTTTATTTTTCATGAAGCCGAGCCATCCGGCGTCTTTTGCGTCCGCGGCAGCCAGGTCTTCCATGAGCATGGCCAGGCCCTCTTCAAGCCAGCGCGGCGCTTCAAGGTCGGCTTTGTCTTTAAAATAACCGCCAAAAAGAAGCTGCGTCATTTCATGCCCTGTTGTTTGAAACAGCGTATTATCGTCGGTTTCTTCGTAAATGACTATTGTTTTTTTGCCGGCCAGCGATACTCCCTTGGACCAGGCAGGCGGGCCGAACTCGCCTGTTTTATAATTTGTCTCGTTTTGGTAAATGTATAAATTCATCTTTTCTTTGTTGATCCAGGGGGCGAAAAGGCCTATATGGAGCCGCAATTTTGCGTGCAGTCTTTCAAATCCGATGATCAGGCCTGATTTAAGGGAACGCGACTCGTGAAAAAAATTAAAATGAGGCGTCGAGGATTTGTTCCATTCGGTTCGGACGATTTGGACTTGGGCCTGCAAAGGAAAGGCCAATGAGGCGAAGAAGGCCAATGAGGCGAAGAAATTATCTTTCATATTGAGTAACTTATAAAATTCTATCTATGTCCGCAGATGCCGCCGAGACCTACGATGCCTTAATCATCGGCGCCGGGGTGGTTGGGTGCGCGCTGGCGCGCAGTTTGGCAAGCGTCAGTCCGGATTGGAAAATTGCTGTTCTTGAAAAAGAAGACAACGTGGCCCGCCACACCAGCGGACGAAACAGCGAGGTCGTTCATGCCGGCTTCAACCAAAAACCCGGAACCCTTAAAGCCAGGCTCTGCGTTCTCGGCAATCAGGCGCTTCGCGCTTTTGCCGAAAAACATTCGGTGCCTTTCAAAACAACGGGCACCGTGGTGACGGCGAGAGATCAAAAAGAGGAGGCTGTTCTCGAAGAGCTTCTGCGCCGGGGTCAAGCCAACGGGGTGCCTGGTCTTGAGTTGATTGACAAAAAGAGGCTTGTTGAACTTGAGCCTAATGCCTTGGGACTGGCCGCTCTACACGCGCCGTCCGGCGCCATTGTTGACAGCGTTCAATTTGTCCAAAAAATGGCGGCTGAAGCCCGGGAAAAAGGCGTCCGCTTTGCTTTTTTCAACAAAGTCATCGCCATCGAAGAAACCTCCGACAATGGTTACAGGGTTGTTGTTCAATCAAACGCTCTACGCTCTACGCTCTACGCTCTACGCTTGATTAATTGCGCCGGCCTTTATGCCGACAAGATCGCCCATTTTACAGATGCCGGCAAAAACTACACAATCGTGCCTTTTCGCGGGGAATACCTGCGCCTGGTCCCGGAGAAATCCGGCATTATCAATTCGATGGTTTATCCGGCCCCTGACCTGGAATATCCTTTTCTGGGAATCCACTGGACGAAAAAAATTGACGGCAGTGTGGCCGTGGGACCGAACGCGGTCATGGCCTTTGGCCGCGAATCTTACCGGTTGGGGGATTTTCGCTTTCAAGAAAGCCTGGAAATGTTCACCGATCCCGCTGTTTTGAAAATGTTTTTCCAGCCTGAATTTTTAAGGCTTGCCTGGCGTCAGATTCGTTTTTCGGCTTTTCGTTCGGAATTCCTGAAAGAGGCCTCAGGGCTGGTGCGCGGCTGCCGGCTGACTGATCTTGCCGCGGGCAAGGCCGGCAACCGGGCCCAGCTCGTTGACCGGCAGGGGAAACTGGTGGATGACGTGGTGGTGGAAACCAAAGGCCGCTCTGTCCATGTCCTCAACGCCGTGTCGCCCGGCATGACTTCGTCTTTGCCGTTTGCCGGGCACCTGGCTGAGATTGTGATAAAGCTTTGAAAAAAAGGGCGCCGGCTTTCGTTATTTCAGCCGTTTTGCTTGGCCTCACGATCCAGCCGCTGCGGTCCCAGGACATTTCAGCTTCGACAACCCCCGCCATTGAGCGCGTCTTGGTTTCGAGCGCCGCGGTGCCGTTTGAAACAGAGAGGCTTGTCTATGACGAGAAAACCGGGCTGGCTCATTTTCACGACGGATTCAAGCTCTGGCACGGTTCGCAAACCTTGAGCGGCCGGGAAATGGCTTTTGATGTCGCCGCGGGCGTAGCCCTTGCCAGCGGATCATTGACCCTTGACGATCCGAATCTCATTTTACAGGGGGAGCGCCTGCGCTCCCATGTTTCTTCCCAAACCTTTAAATGGGAAAGTCCGGTCCGCGGCGTATTTAAAACGACTCCCTGGCGCTTCACCGCGAAAAATCTTGAGGGCACGGACAAGTTCTATAAGGCGAACTCCGTGCGTTTTACCTCGTGCGACAAGCTGAATCCGGATTATTATATCTGGTCGTACAAAGGCAAAATTTGGCCCGGGCAAAAAGCGAGCTTCACCCACGCCGTATTTCATATAGGAAAGATTCCCTTTTGGTATTGGCCTTACTACACCAAATCACTGGGGCAGAAGGCCAGGCCGACCGTTTATTTAAATCCCGGGCAAAACGGCCGGGAAGGGACTTTTTTACGCTCCGTCATCGCCTATCCTTTAGCCGGGGACCGGCTTTATCTGCGCACTCATCTTGATTATTTTTCCAAAATCGGCCTGGGCATCGGCCCGGAATTTCTTTACCGGGAAAATGAAAGCAGAAAAGGCGCCTTATATCTTTACCGGGTAAAAGAACCGAACGGCCTGACGCAATGGGATGTGCGCGGCGACAGCTACTATGAGTTCATCCCCGGCTTGGCCGGCCAGGGCACTTTGCGCTATCAAAGGGATCCGTCGTTCAATAATCTATATTCAAAAGACAATCCTGAGCGCGTCATGCCCAGCTTAAACTCGTCCTTGGCTTTAAACTGGAGCCGATCCAACTACCAGCTGCGTTCGTTTTACAGCGATGTCTGGGGTTTCGATCAAAAAACCGGAAAATTCATGAGCACTGCGCAGGTTTTGCCGGGCTTGGAGGCGATTTTGCATCCGTGGAGGATCTTCTCGAGCCCTTTGTTTTTTCAGGGCAATGCCACGGCCCACCGGACAAGAACGCGCGCAAGCTTCGAAGAAATCCCTTTTGACCGCTGGGTTGACAGCGGCAATTCAAAACTTTTTATTCCCTGGAGAATGCCTTTCGTTTCGTTTTTAAGCGGCACAGCCGGCGGAACCTTTGAACATTCCTATGAATCAAGGCTGGCAAAAACCATTCCGCAGTCCAGACGGCAAAGCCGCTATGGCGGTGAGATGCTTGCCAGGATGGCTCCCTGGGATCCGCTTGATCTGACTTTCACTTATATTTACAAACTGCGCTCCGAAGTGGACAGCCTGCGCCAGGAGACCAAAGCCCCGGACAAGGGCGTTGATGCGAAGCGCCTTGAGGTTCAAGAGATAGGAAGATTGTCGTATTTCGCCAATTTATACGCGCGCACCGCTTATAATTTTCCCCGCGCTCCCTTTGCCGAAACCGGAAACGCGGGCAAGTACCCTATTGACTGGACACAGGGCCTCGATCCGGTCTGGGGGTCATTGACCATTTTGCCTTTGCCGGGAGCAAGCTGGAATTTTTCCACTAGCTATGAGGTTTTCGCCAGGAAATACAATCATACCATCGCCCTAAGCCAAGCCGTGGGCCCCGCGCTTATCTTGAACGGCAATTTTCAATACGACAACAGAAAGCCCAATTACCTTTTGCCGACGGCCATGGCTGAATTCAAAGTGCCGCGTTTTTTCGAGCAGGTCAGAATAACCTGGCGCGGGGAATACTTCGCCAAAACCCAGTGTCTTTCGAGCCGCAAACTTACTATGAGAACGTTCGAGCGCGAAATAGCCCTTGTTCCGGATTTTCATGATTTTCTCGTCACCCTGGTTTTTCGCAGCCGAAAGGAAGTCAGGGAATTTTATTTCACCATCCAGATGAGGTTTTCCCAGCAAACCGAAGAAAAGCTCCTGCGCCAGCTTAAAGAACAGGAATTTTTCCCCTGGCGCGGCCGGCAAAATTGATTTACGCTTAAGGGACCCTGACAGGGAGCCATAAAATGAAAAGCTGGACGCGTAACGGCCTTATTTTGTTTTTTGCGGCAAGTTTCAGCGTCATCGCCTACCTCACCATCCATCAAGCCGACGCCGCGCCGACTATCTACCTGATCCAGGCCCTGCTTTGCGTCACGGTCATGACCGCCGTCGGCTACGAAGTGGGTTATCTTTTCGCTTTTTTGGCGACCATCGCCGGCGCAGGAACAGTCATTGCCGTGGCCGGCAAGGACGTCACTGCGTGGATTCTCGGCGAAATGGTTTTCGTCTGGCTGATAGTGGCCCTGGGGGCGTTGTTTGCCGGCCGCAACGCCAAAGCCGGCCGGGACCATGGCGTGGCCATGGATAAGATCGTGCGGACCCTGGCCGAGCTTTACCGGGAAAGCGCTTCTTATAAATCCCGCATTGCCAGCGTCAGGACCCAGGCGGACATTAGGACGAAACTGGCGGCAGGCGTGGCCGCGATCGGACGAAGCTTGAACCCGGCCGAAATCCAGCAGGATTTAAAAAAAGCGGTTCAGCAGACGTTTCCCGGATTAGCCGTTGATGTGGTCTGGTTTAACCCGTCCGGCGATCAAGGTCTCGATCCTTTTGAGCTTTGGCTGCGCGATCACAATCGTTTCCTGCTCGTCAACGACGCGCGCAAAGACGAGCGCTTTAAGATTTATTTCGACCGGGGGTTCTCCTATGAATACGGTTCGCTCATTATGGTTCCCATGCGCGAAGGCCAAGCCGGCGGAAGACTGGGCGCCTTGAAGGTCCTGTCGAAAGAGCGGCTGGTCTTCGGGCAAGAGCAGGCGCGCATCCTTGATCTTTATGCTCTCTTGGTCGGCTTGGCTTTTGAAAACGCGAGCCTCCATCAAAAAGTCGAGGAGCTGGCCATTCATGACACCCTGACCGGCCTTTATACCCGGAAAATGTTCGACGAACGGCTGATTCAGGAATGCGCCCAGGCAAGCCGCTATAATCTTTTTGTTTCTTTAACTATCGTTGATATAGACCATTTCAAATCATTCAATGACAATTACGGCCACCAGGTCGGCGACGCCCTTTTGGTCTGGATCACCCGTTTGCTTAAAAATTCAGTCAGGGACGTTGATTTTGTCGCCCGTTACGGCGGCGAGGAGTTCGTCATCATTTTTCCTGAAACGCCCAAGGATCAGGCGTCCCAGGTCATGGAAAATATCCGCCGGAGCGTTGAGGCGAGAGGTTTTTCTCCCGACGGCTCGCTAAGGCTCGGGGTTTCTCTTTCGGCCGGCATTGCCAGCTTTCCGGATGAAACAACAAGCCCGCATCAGCTCCTGCGCGCTGCGGATGAAAGGCTTTATATGGCCAAAGGCAGCGGAAGAAACAGGGTGGTCAGTTATTAATATGACGATTGCTTTATTTGCCGCAGGCCAATTGATTATTTTTATTTTGTTTTATCTGTCATTTTTGTTTTTGCCGCGGCAGCGCCGGGTTTTTTGGCCGGCCGCCGGAGCTTTCGGCCTTGCCCAGGCGGTTTTGGCCGCCGGCTTGACAAGCGCCGCTTATCAAGCCGGTCCGATCAAAGCAATCAATGCGCCCATTTGGGTTTTTGCCACGGCCTTGCTTGCCGTCATGTCCGCGCTCTTCTTTTACCGTTATTTTTCAGGCCGCGCCTTAGCCGAGCTTGCCGAGCATCAGAAAGAGGCAAAAAACAAAATTCAGCAGGTAAAAAAAGCCGAAGAAACGATCGCCGGGCTCAAGTCCGAACTTCAGAGGGAAGAAACGCGCTTGACCGACAGCCTCAAGTTTTACAGCACGGTGCGCGAGCTTGCCGAATGCGTGGATTTTGATCACATGAAAAGGGTTCTGGAACGCGATCTCAGGCAATCCATGCCCTATTTGGCGGGTTTCTCTCTTTTTGTTTTTAACGAAGATGCTGGACGCTTCGAACCGCAGATTCAACATCAGCTTTGGCTCGAACCGAAGTGGATCGAGGATGTTTTAAAACAAGAGGTTCAAAGGGCGGATAAAGTTCCGGCAGCCGCGGGCCGTGCCGCGGCCGGCTACGGCGAAGGAGCGGGCGGGGTGTTTTTCCAACGCGATCCGGCCAAACGGGAAATTATGGTCGCCCCCATTGTCGTGGATAATTCGCCTTTGGGATTTTTTCTCGGGACGATGGAGCTCTCGGGCGGCGCCGGCGCCAGGGTTGTGCCGGCTAAAAACGAAATCGCCGTTTGCGCCGCCACCTTGGCCCAGGAGCTTAGGTTCGGTCTTCTAAAAGCCCTGAGCTTCGCCCGGGTCGAAAGACTCTCGCGCGTTGACGGCTTGACCGGCATTTACCGCCGGGGCATATTTGATTACCGCATTGAAGAAGAAATCGCCCGGTCAAAAGCCTTTAAAAACAAAACAGGCCTGATGATCCTCGATATAGATCATTTCAAAGAACTCAACGATAAGTGGGGCCATCCCTTCGGCGATATTGTCTTGCGCCGCATCGCGACCATAATCAAAGACTGCGTTTATGAAACGGATTTTGTGGCCCGCTACGGCGGGGAAGAGTTCGCGGTGATTCTGACGCGCTCGGATGAAGCGGGCGCCCAGCGCAAGGCCGAGCAAATCCGCCGTTTGATCGAAAAGGAAATTTTTTACCACGAAGATAAAAAGGTTGACGTAAAAGCGACCATTTCCATCGGCCTCGCCTTTTATCCTCAGGATGCCGACGGCGTCAAAAACCTCATCAGGGCGGCTGACGAAGCCATGTATTTTTCCAAGCAGTCAGGACGCAACAGGGTCACCGGCCGCTCCCAGATGCCGCTATAATGGGGTCAGGTCTTCATTTGTCACTTGTTACAACAAACTGTGGCCGCCATTTAGTTCCCATCAACAAGTGACAAATGAAGACCTGACCCCTTCCCCCATTACCGGAGTTTGAGCGTAAAAAAGTGAATGCCCGGCGCCCCTTGCTCAAGCAGTTCCTGGCATTGCCGGGCTGCGTGGTCAATGCCGAGGGTGGCGATCGCCTCGGGATCGTTTTGCATCTGGGAAAGCCGGCCGAGCAGATCCCGGGGAATTTTTACCCCGCATAATGAAGAAAATTTTTGGATTTGCTTGAAATTCGTTACCGGCATGATGCCCGGGACAATCGGCTGGTTTATGCCAGCGGCTCTGGCCCGCCGGACAAAATCAAAATAATCCTTGTTGTCGAAAAAAAGCTGGGTTATGACATAATCGGCGCCTGCGGCGATTTTCTCCTTAAGGTGGCGCAGGTCTTCTTCTTTTGACGGGCATTCAGGATGGCCTTCGGGGTAGCCGGCCACTCCGAGGCACCAATTTCCGTTTTTTCTCAAATGAGCCACCAGGTCGCAGGCAAAGGGGAAATCGCCCCCCCACCTCTGGTCTGCACAACACGTCCCCGTCTCGGACGGGGCCTGGAAGCACTTCCCAGAGGCGGGGGGGCTTTGATCCTTGGGGATGTCGCCGCGCAGGGCCATGATGTTTTCGATGCCGAGAAGCCGCACCCTCTCGATGATCCGGTCAATTTCATCTTTGGTGTGGGCGATCGAGGTCAGGTGCATGACCGTTTCAAAGCCGAAATGATTTTTCAGGGTTCCGGCTGTCTCGATGGTTTTATCCCGGGCCGAGCCGCCTGCGCCGTAGGTCAGGCTGACGAAATGGGGTCCAAGGCTTTTGATTTCGGAGAGCGTTTTAAAGAATGCTTCCTTGGCATTATCGTCACTGGGAAGGAAAAACTCAAAGGAAAAAACAGGACTTCTCCTTTGATAAAACTCCGCAACCTTCATTGTCCCCCATTATAGTCAATCCATTGTCCGGTCAGAATGGTAAAATTATTCAATGCCGCCCACGCAGTTGAAAGCTTCTGGAAAAGGCGCCCAGCCCGTTCCTTTTATTGATTTATCCCGCGATGACCGCGTCTTGAAAAATGAGATCAAGACCGCGGCTCTTTCTGTTTTGAAAAGCTGTCATTATATCCGCGGCCGGCCGTGCGTTGAGTTTTCCGAAAAATTCGCCTCGTATTGCGGCGCAAAATACTGCGTGGGCCTGGCCAGCGGCACGGACGCGTTGTTTCTTGCCCTCAAGGCCGCGGGCATCGGTCCGGGCCACGAGGTGATCACCACGCCTTTTACTTTTTTTGCCACCGCGGAAGCCATTGCCAATGCCGGGGCCAAGCCTGTTTTTGCCGACATTGACGAGGATACCTGGTGCATCAGCCCGGCCAAGATCGAGAAGGCTCTGACCCCGAAAACAAAGGCCATTGTTCCGGTTCACATTTTCGGCCAGATGGCGGACATGGACCCTATCATGAAGATTGCGGCGGCTAAAAAAATAGCGGTGATCGAGGATGCCTGCCAGGCGCATGGCGCCCAATATAAAGGCTGCGGCGCCGGCTCGATCGGCCTGGCCGGGTGTTTCAGTTTTTATCCGACCAAAAACCTCGGAGCCTGCGGCGACGCCGGCGCCCTGGTGACCAACGACAAAGAGCTGGCTGAGCGCGTTTTGCGGCTGGCCGATCATGGAAGCAAGATCAAATATATCCACGATGAAATAGGAGTCAACAGCCGGCTTGACAGCCTTCAAGCCGCCATTTTGCTGGCCAAACTGCCGAAGCTCGACGAGATGAACAATAAAAGGCGCGCGGCCGCGGCTCTTTACAAGAAACTTTTAAGCAGCATAAATGGCCTTGTTTTGCCGCGCGAGGCCCAGGGCAGCCGGCACGTTTATCATCTTTTCAGCGTGAGAGTTGAGCAGCGCGACCGGTTAAAACGATACCTTGATGAAGCGGGCATCGGCGCCCAGATTTACTATCCCGTGCCCCTGCACCTTCAAGAGCCCTTTTCATCACTTGGCCGGCAAGCCGGATCTTTTCCGGTCAGCGAGCAGCTTTGCCGTGAAATACTATCGCTTCCCATGTTTCCTGAAATCAAAGACAGGGAAATCAGGCGCGCCGCAAAGACGATAAGAGACTTTTTTAAGAATTAGTTCAGCCAAGGCTCACTCGACCTTACCTTCAGGGTCTGTCAACGGAAAAGACAGGCCGAGCCATACAGCCGAAAATATGAGAGCGGTCCCGGTATAAGCGGCCGCAGGCATGGCTCCGGCGGCCTTGAGAAGGGAAAACACCAAAGAAGTCAATCCCTTAGAGAAACGATAAGTGAAAGCATCGGCAATCTGCTTGGCCCGGTACCGGATGTCGTAAGACAAAGGTATATAGAGTGTTTCCTTGGACGCCCGGAAAATCGAGTAGTCCAAACCCTTAAACAAGAGAAAGGCCGTTGAGGCAAAGGCGATTTGCGGTTTAAGCAGAAGAAGGCCGCAGCTTATTATGTGAAGGGCCGGTATGCCCACCAGGACGCTGCGTAAAGGCAAAGAACGCAATAAAACAGGCGCAAGCAAAAACTGCATGGAAAACGAGAGGGCATTGACCTTCATCCAAAAGCCGCCCAGATAAGCGGTGCGCAGGTCTTTTTGCGGGAACACCTCTTGCACTAAAAGAGAGAACCTCAAGTCAAGTGCCGTGGCCACGACCTGGGTGGCGAAGATGACCAGAGCGATGAAAAAAACCGTCCGGTTGTCCCTGATAAGGCTCAGGCGCAGGTGTCCAAGCCGGCCCCCGGCTTCCGCGGCCCCAGGTTTAGGTTCGCCGGCTTTGGCATAAGCCAGCCAGGCAAAGGCCATGGCCGGCAGAAAATAGAGCGCGGACAGAAGAATAAAGGATTCCGTGCCCAGGGCGCCGGCAAATTTGCCGATGGCCAGACCGCTGGTAAAAGAACCCACAGCCGCCAAGCCGGCCACCGGGCCGTTAAAAATCCTGCCCTCCTCGTCTTTTAAAACGCTGTTGACAAAAGACCAATATTGTTCGGAGATGATCATCACGTAGGATTCCTTAAATACGAACAGGAAGAAGGCCGCGGGTTTGCCGAAACGGCCGAGCAGAAAATAACAGGCCGCAAGCATCAGGGCGCTTGAGAGCATGGAACCGGCCATGGCCCTGGCCGCGCCCCAAGCTGAAAGAGCCCGGCTGTAAAGATAAATAAGCAAAGCCAGCACAAAGGGAACACAGCTTAAGGCGTATGGCTTGTAGGCCGCGCCGAAGTGCTCCATGAATATGGATTCGCTGCTCGAGCGGATGAATTCGTATCCGCCGAAAAGGAAGGCGGCCGAGAGCCCGGCCAGGAACATGGCCGGCGCCACCTGCCTGCCGCGCTCGGTTTCTAAAGTTTCCAGAAGCGAAGGCATAGATGCTTTCATGGTAGAAAATTGGATGATTTCTGTCATTATATTGTAAAGCTAAAATGACCGTTTTAACCAATAAGTAATACAAATTGCAGTATTTAAGTTTCATGTTGTATTAAAAAACACTAATCCCCAATTCTCTGAAAATTTGCTTTCCCAGGAGAAACCGGAAAATCTGCTTTATGAAGACGGGTGGAAAGACAATTGCTACGCAAAAGAGTGAACGCCATAAAGCGGGGTGACAAGATGCAAACAAAATCAGGAGAAACGGTGATTGACAAAAAAGCGGAAAGGCCGCTTGTTCCTGACGAAAAAATAAATTTAGGGCCGGCGCAATGGCCGCCTTCGGTGTTTAATGTCCGGGTCCAGGATGAATCAGGCCAATGGATCGTCTATAACTCCATGACCGGAGCTATCGGCGCTATCCCTAAAGATAAAGAGGAGGCGCTTTTGCCCGTCTTGGATAAGGGCTGGCAGGGAAATCCGGCTGGTGAGATCAAGGATTTAGCGGCAAAAGGATTTTTTGTTCCCATGGGTACGGACGAGCGCCGGCGGGCCGCGTTTTTGAAATACAAACGCCAGGCTTCTCGATCCCTTCATCTTATTATCATGCCTACGGAAGAGTGCAATTTCCGCTGTGTCTACTGCTATGAATCTTTTGCCCGGGGCAAGATGCTCGAAGATGTCCGCGAAGGGATCAAAAATCTCGCGGCTAAAACAGTTCCCCATTTGCAGAGTTTGAGCGTGGGATGGTTTGGGGGCGAGCCGACAGAGGAAATGGGGGTCATCGAAGAACTTTCGCATTTTATGCTGGGAATCTGCCGGGCGCACGGGGTTCATTATTATTCTTCGATCACCACCAATGGCTTTAATCTTACCGCTGATGTCGTAAAAAGGCTTCTTCTTTGCGAGGTGCGCCAAATCCAGGTCACCCTTGACGGCTTGGCGGTACAGCATGACGGCCTGCGGGTAAAAAAAGGCGGCGGCCCCAGCTTTGAAACGATCTGGGCCAATCTTAAAGAGGCAAAAAAGCTCGAAGGCAGTTTTAAAATGCTTATCCTCGTCAATTTCAATCAAAAAACATTGGACGAGCTTGATGGCTTTCTTTCCATGATGAAGACGGAATTCGCCGGGGATCCGCGTTTTTCCATTTTTTTCCGCCCCATCGGATGCTGGGGCGGCGCCAATGACGGAGGTTTTGAGATTTGCGGCGATTTAGCCGGTGAAACAGCGGTGATTGCTTCGGCAAGAAAAGCCGTATCCCAAGGGCTCAGAGCCGCTCTCCTGCACGGGGCCATCCAGCCCCACGGCTCGGTCTGTTACGCGGCCAATATCAACTCCTTTATGATCGGCGCCGACGGGACGATTTACAAATGCACCAAGGCTCTCAGCAAAGACATCAATAAGGTGGGAAAGATTTTGCCTTCAGGCGAAATGGAGCTTGATGGCGATAAACTGGCCTTATGGGTGACGGCGGATGACACTCATGACCAAGCC
>JACQWW010000031.1 GCA_016209025.1 Elusimicrobiota bacterium
AGGCGCTTGCCAAGGCGAAAGGCTAAAGCCCCGGCCGCGCTACGCCCTTACGGGCTCCGCGCGGCCGGGGCTTTAGCCGTGCACGATGACCCCGACCTCGATCAAGTCGCGTCAGATAAAGCGGAAAAACCGGACCGATCCCAGGTCAAATAGCGCGGCACTCGACACCAGCGACATACAGCCGGCCATCCCATGCCGTCATGCCATGTGCCGCCCTGCCGGCGGGCATCGAATTCGCGGAAACATTCCACGCTCCCACGGAACCATCTAGATTTATCGGCGCATACCAAACACTACTCTCCGCGCCGCTGGTGTATCCGCCTGTAACGTATAACCTTCCGCCCCAGGCGACCATGGCATGACCCCATATTGCAACTGGCAGAGAATTGGGAGATACTGTCCATGAGCCTAGAGTTCCATCAAGGTTAACAGTGGCATACCACACATTGGACTGGGGATTGTCACTGGAATCCAGGCCGCCACTCACATATAATTTTCCATTCCACGCAGCCATAGCATGCTGTCGTCTAGTAGCCGGCAAAAAAGTGGTCGTGCTGAACCCCGGTAAAACTTCGGCGGCGCCAAAGCCCAGGCGCAGGTCGTCGGCGTTACCTACGTCCGCGCCCCAGCCGGCGTAGGTGCCTGAAGAAAAATCGGCTTGGGTGGTGTGGATGATGGTGGCGGCCTGCGCCTGGGCAATAAAAAGGGAAACGAGGGGCACAATAAAGAAACGGGGCGAGGGCGGGGAGTTTAGCGAATTATCGGAATTTTTTTTGCTCTCTCTCTCTCTCTCTGGTCCATCTCTGGACTGGGGCGGGATTTATCAGGAAGGCAGGGGCACCGGCGGCTGGGCGCCGCACAATAGACAAAATTTTATTTTTCTCCCTTCCCATGTTTTTGGAACCGCGTCCTATTCTTTAAAGGCTAACATGGAAATAGAAAAAAAGCTAGGGGTTTTTGGTCACAACCTTGGGGTTCGGTTGAATAAAAGGGTGCATCAGGCAACGTGCCAAAAGCTTCGCAATTTTTTGTCATGAGCCGCATTTTTCCGTCTGGATTCCTGCTTTTCCGCCAAAGGCGGATCCGCCTCCGGCGGACGCAGGAATGACGGAAGCCGGGCCGAACTTCAATTGGCTAAAAAGATACTGCGGGCGTCTTAGTGATCATCTTCACTATCCGCCTGTCTGGAAACGTCTTTAGGATTTATCAGCGCGGCGCTCGACAGTCGAGTCACAAACCAAGAAGTGGAGATGGCCCGCAAGGCTATTGAAGCCAAACTGGGAATCAAAAAACACTTGACTTGATTAAGAGAGAAGTTCAGTTATTAAAAAAGTCTTATAATGAAAAAAACTTTTGAGACCTTTTATAATGAGCGTAGTCCCGTTTGGCATCATTAATAAACCCAAGGCAATAAAAGAGAGCGTCATAATCTTCCAGCCGCTCGGGCCGGTTGCTCTTTCCCACCGCAGCTTGACCCTTATGGATTTATACTGCGTCAATCCCGAATGCGATTGTGCCTTGGCTCATATTGATGTGCTGCGCCACGACGGTGAGATACAAGGGCTGGAACCTGATCTTGCCGAACAGAAAGTCCACCAGGTAGGGGAAATCAAATACAAGGCGGCACAAATCACCGAGGAACCTGTCCGCTTAGAGCTGAATCTTGACAACGGAGCGGTCAGCTTCCCTGGGAATTACCGGGCGAAAAAGACAGAAGAAGAGATTCTCGATCAGGTCCGCCAAGGACTGACGAAAGACCATATTTCCATCTTTAGGCGCCACCGCAAGGAGGCCAAGGCTTGGGGCAATGACAACTATTGGCAGTACGCGGATTGGTCATACCTCAAAAAAGGAATCAAAAAAGGAATGTGTGTTTTTTGGAATGAGGTTTTCCCCCAGGTAAAGCCATGGATCTTTAAGGCCGATGATGCAGACTATCTGGCTGCGGATCAATACTGCGTCAATCCTTCCTGCAACTGCACTGATGTCATTATCAGCATTCATAGAATCCATCCCGCAACTTTCAGCTTCTTTGCGCGGCTACGGGCGTTGGCCTGCCGTTTGATTGGCCGCAAGGCCCCGCCGGAGGTTGGGCATGCCGATATTATTGGCACTGTGAAATACAACGTTAAAACCGGGCATCGAAAAGTTGATGCTGTTGAACGCGGGCGGCATGAGGATTTACTACGGCTGGCCGGAAGCCTGTTGCGGATGACGGACGGATTGTCTGGCGAGTTGAACCGCCGCTACCAGTTCATGCGCGATTTTGGGCTGCATGTCACCAAACAAAGACAGCAACAAGCGGCCTCGCCGGCAACTGCGCCCCAGCCGCAACGAAACGATCCCTGCCCTTGCGGCTCGGGCAAGAAGTACAAGAAATGCTGCGGCCAATTGAGATGAAAGGAAACAAGGTAAAAAATACAGCCGCGTGGAAAAAAGCGGCGTGGGAGTACTCTGAAGCATTCGCCACGTCTATGGTGCCTCTTTTAGGGCCCCCCCCGTCGCGAGGAGAGATGATTGAGCGGATGGACAGTATTATTCAGGAATGCCCGCAATTCTACCCGGCGATGCTGGACGCGGGCGCTAGAAGGCTCTTTGGGGGCGATGATGTCTGCGCAGAAAAGCAGATAAAAGAAGGAGTGGTTTTGATGCTGGACTTGGCAGGGCCGCAGGCTCTTGAGAAGGAACTAGACAGTCTTCTCGACAACCTGGAGAAAACGTGGCGCTTTGACATCTGCCAATCCATTTTGGAGCCTGTCGTAAAGCGGTTTCCCGAAAATTCCACTTTCCGGGATTGCCTGGCCCATGCGGCAGTGCGTATGGGCAATACTCAATCCGCGCTCCTTCACATCGGCCGGGCAGTGGAATTGGAACCTAAGAATAAAGATGTATGGTCAAACCAGGGTTGGATGCAGCTGATGGCCGGAAACCTCAAAGAGGCTCTTTTCTCCCTGGAAAAGGCATTAAGCCTTGACAAAAAGAACAAGGTCGTGAAAGGCAACTTGGAGATCCATGGGTATCTCTCAAAACACGGGGGAAATTACTTTGACTATCTCGTGCGCCCTTTAGACAAAGAAAGAATCGACCGGCTTGCCGACGAGGAAGAATGGGAAAAAGTTGATGAGCTTTGCGACGACTACAACAGTTCCAGGATGGAGGCCATGGCCCAGGACCTGCTCCTTGAGGGTGGAAAAAAGCGTTCGGCTCTGCCGGAAATCATCTCTACCCTGAGAGCGTTTTTTGGTTTCGCAGCCAAGCTCAGCCAGGAAGGGTACTTTTTGCAGGAGGAACTTTTGTATATCGGCGAGAACTTCAAGGCCATCATGCACAAATTCATCTTTAAGATGGGAGATGTTGACCGCCGGATGATCGAAGAGATATATGAGGCGCTTTTTGAATACTACGGATTCCTGGCCCGCCGGAGCGTTGTATCTTGCAAGGATTTCGGGTGGTTTCACAAGGAAATTCTCGGCATGAAGGCGGAACTGATGGAAAAGATGAAAAAATATAACGCGGTCCGGCACGACAATAGCATGGATGAGAAGAAGAAAGAAGCTCTTCGCGCCCAACTCTTTGAAGGCGACCACGAGTGGCCGCATATTTGAATACCGGCCTTCGTCTGACCCCTGGCATCCACCTGCGCCGGGAGTATTTTGGCGGCTTGGTTTTCGATCCACGCAACGGAAATATATTGGAGGTTGACAGGAGCGCTTTTGAATTTCTCAGGTTGATTGAAGACAGATCTCTAAGAGCCAGCGATGCCACAACCTTTCTGGACGAATTGCTTCGATTGAAAATTATTGAAGAGAGCGAAGAGCCGCTCCTATCTTCCCGGGCTCCTGCACCCAAAGAATTAATCGCGGCCAATAACAAACCATGGCTTACGGCCCCTGAAACCGTGCACTGGGCGGTAACTTATCGCTGCCAAGAGACTTGCCCTGATTGCTATGTCCGACGCTTTTCTTGCGTAAAAAATGAGCTTAACACTTGCCAGGCGCTCGAGGTCATCGATAAAATTGCCGACTGGGGAGTGTTTCAACTGGCCATAGGCGGGGGCGAACCCTTTCTTAGAAAGGATTTGCCGCAACTTGTTTCACATGCCGCTGGCCGGGGATTATCGGTGCATGTTACCACCGGCAAATTAGACATCAGCCATCGTCTTTTGGAATCAATTGCCCCCCACGTCAAAAACCTGCAGATTGGCATCCGGGCCGATGGTTTGGCCGTCTCAGATCATACAGCATCAATTTTCCGGCTTAAGGCCCTGTTAGCTGCGGCTCGAGGGCTGGGCATGGGCCTGGGCGCCAATTTATTTTTGACCAAATCAGTTGTCAGGCAATTGAGAAATCTTATCAAGATTCTAATAGACTGCGGTTTCGATCGTATTGTTCTGTTGCGCTATAAGCCGCCCGCCGGCATCGAGCGTTGGAAATCTGAAAATCCAGATCCCCATGAGACAAGGAAGTTGCATGAGCAAGTCAATAGCATCGCCAAAAAAAATCCCCAGCTTGATTTCCGGGTGGATTGCGCCTTGGGTTTTATCCAGCGAGATTTGCCCGCTGAATTGGCGAAAAAATTTGGCATCAAGGGCTGTGTGGCGGCTGACCGTATTCTGGCCCTGGCCCCGGATGGTTGTGTCTACCCATGCTCTCAGCTTGTTCACCCGCCCTATAATGCCGGCAACCTGCTTGAATCGGAGCCGGAGTCATTGTGGAATCAGTCGCCCATTCTGCGCAAATATCGTTTTTTTCGCGCCAAAAAGACATTTGTCCACAGTTGGTGCGGTGTTTGTCAGGCAAAATACAAGTGCGGAGGGTGTCGCGTCTTCTCTCGGGATGGATTAGGGGCCGATACAGGATGTCCTGCGCCGGTCATACCTGCCTTATCTCAGATTGGCAAGATTGGCAGAAGCCTGAACTTGACTGAATATATGAGAAGTCATTTGGCAATTTCTGTGGGCGAATATATGGATCGCTACGGGGTGGGCCAGCAAAAAGCGATCAAGGAGCTTAATGCCTGCCCTGATGTCGTGAGTAAAACAGGAAAATCAGCCAGGCGCAAGACAGACACCTACCACTGTGCCAAGGACGATATTGTTTTGGATATACAAAAGTCAATTGGATTTACTTGTGGCGGGTTCCCTTTTGCCTCCTATGAACAAATCTCCAAATGGATTGAAAGTCCGTCATAAGTGAAAAGTTATCCCGAATGGATACGAGGAGGAAACTGATGAAGATCTTGAGTATACGCAGGGGATTTCAGGCTGATCATAGCTCGACCTCTTATGAATTCTTTGCTCTTGATAAGCCGTTGGACCAATCTCAGAGGGAAAAGGTCGCAAAACTATCCAGCCGGGCCAGACCAACCAAACGCAAGGTGAGTTTTATCTACCACGGCGACTGGAATGATCTTCCCGGCGGCTATAAACCGCTCATGGAGAAATACTACGATGTTATGTATTCGGAAAGCTACGATTGGTGGACCCTGTCAATGGCTTTTAATGCGGACCCCAAGACAATCGAGGAAATCAAAAAGTATGAATCCAGCGGTACCGATGATATGGGCGTAGACATGGGCTTGCAGAAAGACCGGGTGGTTGTTACCATCCACTGTCGTCTGAGTCCGGGATTTGGTTGTCTAGATGAGTATTCGGATTCTTATGATGAGGAAGATGAGGATGAAGAGGCGGCCCAACCAGAGGATTCGCTTTTGAACTTGTTGGTGGAAAATCGCAAATGCTTAAAAAAAGGCGACTACCGTTTACTATATGGAGTTTGGCAAAAATATGGCGAAGGCGAATCGCCTCCTCCTGAGCCGCCCAAAATGGATAAGCTGCCCCGACCGACTAAGTACTTGCTGTCGTTATTGGAACGAACTTAGGGACTAAAAATCAATCAAATCCACAGTAATCGGGGGACACCATACTTAATTGGGAGCAGCAGTTTAATTTTCCTCAGATTTCAGCAATCTTAAATTCCCCAGATAATCGGCAGTTTAAAATTCCCCACTTCACGCGCGCCGAATTTTTCAAAACCAACATCAGCCTTTCTTAAACTTCATCCGTTTCAGGGTTAACCTTCCATTAGGGGCCGAGGCTTTCGGCATCCGAGGCGGTGATTCTCCATGCAAGTCATAAAACGAAGGTTATGTTCGGTCTGCCGTCAGCCTTTTGATCCTGATCCCAGAACGCGCCATGGCAGGCAATACCGCCAAAGGGTTTGCTCTAATTGCCAGTCAGAAAGAAAGAAGCGCTGCTGGCGCTGCCTTATGGCCAGCCGCCCCAAAAGCCTCGAACGTCACCAAAAACGAACCCGGCTTTGGGCCCAGGCCAGGGACTATTGGAAAGAGTATCGCCAGCGCGAAACCAGCGCCGCCTATAGAGAAAGAGAAATCCAAAGGATGCGCCAAAAGAGAAAAACCCTCGGCCGCGTCGCAAAGCAAGTCCAGATCAAGACCCTTTATCTGTGTCCTTTCGGCAAGCGCGCGTATCCCCGACGGGGCGGGGGCTGTCAGGAAGGAAGGGGACGTTCTTCGGAAATTCGGTTTCTAGGCGGCCGCTCCGACGCGAACATCAGATTTGCGGATCTATGCGGCTTATTAGAGAAGTTGAGTTTCGTTTTGCGACGCAGGGGCAGCCCGGGGTCCAGGCTTCCCCCCGTGTTGAATAATTTTGGCCCTTGCAAAGTAGTACTATATCTGGTACTATTACTATATGACAACGCTAACAACCAGCCAGGCCCGCGCGCAGCTCTTCCGGCTTGTTGATGCGTCCGTGGTTTCACACGAACCAGTGCAAATTAAAGGGCGGCGGTCATGCGCGGTTCTTGTTTCGTCGGAGGACTGGGGAGCGATCCAGGAGACGCTTTATCTTGTGTCCATCCCGGGCATGCGCGAGTCCCTTCTTAAAGGCATGAGGACTCCCTTGAGCAAGTGCTCCAAAAGACTTCCCTGGTGAATTGGGAACTCGTTTTCACGCGGGATGCCCGCAAGGACGCAAAGAAAATTAAAGCCGCGGGGCTTCGAGATCGTACCGATGAATTACTCGCGATCCTGCGCGTCAATCCCTTCCAAAGCCCTCCCCCTTACGAAAAACTCGTGGGAGACCTTGCCGGTGATTATTCCAGAAAAATCAACATCAAACATCGTCTCGTCTACCAAGTTTTTAAAACCGAGCGGACAGTAAAAATATTACGGATGTGGACCCACTACGAATAAGTTAAGGCGCTCGAACCATAAAATAAAAGGTGGGAGATGGGGAATTCTAGGAATTCTGGGGACACCATACTTAATTCCGGACCCATAAAACCCAGCAGCCGCAAATAATAGACCTCCCTGCAACTTTCTGACTCTTTGTTCCACAAAAAGGGCACAAAAAGAGGACAGGCTGGTTTTTAGCGGGCAATGGGGTCAGACTTTGTCCGCCGCCGCGGTAAACAGGGTAGGCGTAGGATTTCCCATCCGGTGCGTGGCGCGCGAATAGCGCGTGGTATAATATCGTTGTATGGCTCAGCCGAAGAAAACCAATCCCAATGCCGACCCGGCCACTAAGGCCGACATCGAATCGTTCAAGAAAGAAACTAAAGCCGACCTCGAATCGTTCAGAAAAGAAACCAAGTCCGACATTGAATCGCTTAAGAAAGAAACCAAGTCCGACCTCGAATCGTTCAGAAAAGAAACCAAGTCCGACATTCAGGCTTTTAAATCGGAGATTACTTTGGCCTTTCTTAAGCACGAGCAAAAAAACGACAGGCAATTTGAAAAAATTGAAAACCTGATTTTAAGCACCAAGTCGGAAATTTTGAACGCCGTTGATGCCTCCGCCGGCCAAATAAAAGACACGGACCGTCTGCAGGCCATGCAGGGCCAGCATTTATACGACCACGACAAGACACTCAAGGATCACGAGGGGCGCATAAAAAGGCTCGAAACGCCCGCTTTCCCTCCCGCTTAAACCGGCAAACCGGCCATCCCCGCAACTTTTAACCTCCAGGCCGAATAACCAGGAGCGTCCGGCCATGCCCCGACAAAAGCGCATCTGCAACTTTTGCCTTAGGGTCTGCGGAATAATAAAATGGACATTTGGAAAGCCGAGATTGGGACAGATGCTAGGCGCGAGGAGCGCGGCGTGCCCAGAGGGCA
>JACQWW010000122.1 GCA_016209025.1 Elusimicrobiota bacterium
AAAGGTGGGGTAGGGGGGGTAGGGGGGGTAGCCAAAGATCCTTTCAATTAATAACTAAGAAACTCAGCAACGTCCCCCTATTTTCCAAAATTTTCACTTTCAACTATTTCTTAACTGAGTTATTACGATTTTTTTGCCGCAAGAGAACAAAACATTAAGCCGGTCTAAAGCCCCTTTTCGCCCTAAAATTAAAGGCACATCGTCCGAGGGCACGATGGCGGCTGGGATCCTTAGTTCAATTTCCTTGATTCGAATACGCAGCTTATGCATCCATCCAAAAATCTTCGCCTTGGGCACAATGCCGCCCAAGGGAACTTTCTGGCCGGAGTATAAATCGCCGACCAGTCCTTTGCCGATATGCAGCGGCATCAAAGAAACGGTGGCTCCGGTATCCGCGAGCACGTCCGGAATCTGAAACCAAAGCCCTCTTGATTGTGAAAAAACCTCCATATCAACAAGCGGAAATTTAAAAAGAGTTTTCCAGCGAGGATGCTTTTTATAAGGAAAAGTGGGCAATTAAAACGCCTTTAATCTTATTCCAATTCCAACGGATACCTATTTTCGCTTTTGGACTTATACGGCTGTATTTGTCGCAAATCGGCCAAGGATCTTCGCCTTCCCATACAACCCTGGAATTAACTAATACCTCGTAACTCGGCTCCTTCTTTTTACGACTCCTTCTTGACATATTTAAATTATAACACTCCTCTATTTTTATTTCCCCGCTGCCCGCCCTTTTCCCTTGCAATTCGTCATTCTATTGGCGACGCCCCCCATTCCCCATGACTACCGATAATGGGGCCAGGTCTTCACTGGTTATTGGTCACTTTTGCCGTCAACAAGTGACAAACGGCCATGACCACTGGTCATTACTCCGTCCCCGAAGCTCTGTGGAGCGGGACTCCAACCCCGCTCCACAGCGTTTCGGGGGCGGAGTTGCGCCCAGGGGTCGCGGCCGACGTCCCAGGCCTCCGGAATGGGGCTGCGGAGCGGGATGAAGACCTGACCCCATCCCCTCCAAACCAATTGCGAATTTAGTTGATTAGTTAAGAACGTCCCCTTACCCCCCTGCCTATCCCGCCCTTTTCCCTTGCAATTCGTCATTCTATCGGCGGTGCCCCCTATTCCCTATGACTACCGATAATGGGGGTCAGGTCTTCACTGGTTATTGGTCACTTTCGCCGTCAACAAGTGACAAATGAAGACCTGACCCCATCCCCTTCTGACCCCATCCCCGCGCTATTTCCCCGCCAGGCGTTTTTCGAGCTTGTCTAGGCGGAGCTTCATGGACTCGTTTTCTTGGCTTAGGCGGGAAACCCTTTGGCTCATATCCTGGATGGCGCTTAAACCCAATGTGAAGAGCTGATCATAATCAAGTATGCGGAAATCGTCCACCTTCTTGCCATAGACAAAGACGCTTTCCGTTTGCGCGGGCCATTCCTCCATGCCGACCTCAAAAATGCTGTCTGAGACAACCCGCGCAACCTTCTTTTCCAGTTCTTTTTTATCCGTAATGATGCGCACTAAGTCGCCTTTCTCAAGCTGATGCGCTTTGGGCAAATGGATGGCCACCGAATTGGCGCCGGCATTAGGGGCGATCTTTGAAGAAAATGCGAATATGGAAGGCACGAAATCAGTCGCCTTATGAACCGCCTGGGGATAGATGCCCTCCACCTCTTGCGCGATCAAACCCGCTTTAAGCCCTTGGCCTTTGTTGACTTGGTCAATGTAGCTGTAATTGACAATGCGAAGTTTGTTGATGATGCCCAAGTCCGCCGATTGACTTCTTGGACCTAGAACATTTTTGATTCTCTCATCGGAATGGGCATTGAATTCCTCGGCCGCAACTCTCGCGCTCGCATAAATCGATAGCGACCCAGTGCAACCGAGACACGAGGCTCCCCCACTAGCACTAGACCAGGGTCTAGCATAAAAGTGATAGTCGAAGGTTCTGTTGACACCTCCGCTAATATGCAAGGGATAAAGAGGGGCCGCAATGCCGATGCCGACCTTACCGGTTGCGTTGATCACAAACGGCGTCAGATCGCCATCATTAGTATCGGCGACAATGAAAGAGTCTCCGGCACCATCGTTGACGACTTCCAGGGAAGCGTCCGGCGATGCATCGCCGATGCCGAGGTTGCCGGCTGTGGTAAGTCTCATTCTCTCTACAGCAGTGGTTCCGTCTATAGGATTAGCGGGTGCAAATATAATATGAGCATTTGTTGCGCTGCCTGTCATCAACGCAAGACAATTTGGAGTAAGCGCAAAAGCTGATCCGTAGCTAAGAACAGCACCCTTAAATGTCGCTCCTTGATGAAACCTTAATTCACCATTAACAGTGGACAGGCCATGGTTAATAGTAAGGTATGCCTGCGAGTTACCATCATATACATCTAGATTGCTGATTATGTTCGTTGTTCCAATGCCGACCCTGTCGGCAAAATATGCATTACCATCAGCCACATAAAGGTGAGCCATAAAATAGCCAGCGTAA
Source organism: Elusimicrobiota bacterium (assembly GCA_016209025.1). Classification (GTDB taxonomy): domain Bacteria; phylum Elusimicrobiota; class Elusimicrobia; order JACQPE01; family JACQPE01; genus JACQWW01. The sequence goes on from JACQWW010000122.1 coordinate 2,498, forward strand.
TTGTTGGTTCCAACACCGCCAAGGGCGCTGGCATAGACGCCGTAATTATTAGCGCCACCACTAACAGATGTATCTAGCCCGTATGCGCCAAAAGGCGCAGCGCCCTGAGGATAACTGCCGATTCCAATCGCGTTGCTCCCCGCATAGGTATTTTTTGCATAAATCGCATAAACGTTTAAATTTGTATTGACATGAAGACTTCCTTGATTTGGAGTCGCCGTGCCGATGCCCACATTGCCGCCCATAACGATCAATTTGCCGCTGGTGGAGCTTGCCGTGCCGATGCCCACGTTGCCCGAGGTCACAGCCAGAAACGAATCCCCCACAACCCGTATTTTTTTAAAAACGCCCAAAGGCGAGGGATACATGCTCGTGACCGTGACCTGCTCGCTGTAAGACAAGGCCAATGAGGCCAATAAGGCCAAAAACGCCAATGAGGCTTGCTTGGAAAAATTTTTCTTCATGTCAACCCCCCTGACAGACTGCTCTTTTTTGTAACTGCTCATGTCCCCCTCTGTTCGTCACACCGGCGAAAGCCGGTGTCCAGTTTTTTCGTTCCTGGATTCCGGCTTACGCCGGAATGACGACCCGAGCAGTTCTTTTTCGATACCCTTTAAAAATAGCATATATCACAAATTAATCTCGTTCAAGGATGGCGCTATCAAGGAATTGGGGGGTTAAGATCCGATAAGTTCGCCGGCAAGAACAAAGACCGAACGGGCCGTTTTCAACGCCATGCTCGCTTCTTTTTTCCCATAGATTTCCCAGGGAAGCCGTCCGGTGGAGGCATCTCCATAATCGCTTAAAACATGAACCTCCCAGCCAAGCAAACCTGCCAAGCCTGCAAGCTTTTCAAGTTTTTTTCGAATATTCACCGCGATTGGGTATTGCCGGCTGACCCTTAAGAGCTGTTCTCCTGGTTCATGCGACTTTTCCGGCGGCTCGTAAAGGGCAATGACGGCCTTGGCGCTGTTTTCGGCGGCAAGCTGGGCATTGTCCACGCAGGAACGCCAGCGGCCGAGTTGAAAATCCTCTTCGGCTTCCTTAAGGAATCCCCCGCCCAGCTTCAGGCGTATTCCTGCGTCGTTATGGGAATTCACAGAAACCGTTCCACGTCAGTTCCCAGCGCCCGGACGGCGGCGCCTTCCACTGCCAAAAAAACTCGTTTTTAACGCGTCTGCGCTCAAGGCCGGCGCCTTGGATAATCCGCAAAGCCTTTGTTTTTCTTTCTTTAAAAAAATTCTCAGGGTCGTAAAGAACCCTGCCGTCCAAAACAACATCCAAAAAAAGCGGCGAAATATCCCGGTCAATTTCCCGGGGAGAATGCACTAAAAGATTTAAGGGGGGGTGCCCCGCAGGCATGGCCATGCGGAGCATTCGAACGCGCTCCCAAGGATTTTGCGGCGGATTAGTGAATACCACGAAAAGATCCCAATCACTATGGGAATCATAATCGCCCCTGGCGCGCGAGCCGAACAGAACAACCGCGACAAGCTCTTTGGCAAAAGCCTTTTTCCAAGCTTCAAGAACATTTTTAATTTCCTGCACCTGAAATATTAAAGCATTTCCTTAACAATGGGGTCAGGTCTTCAGGCGCTTTAGGGGGGACGTTCTCAACTAATCAACTTTTATCAAGTTAAAAACGACCAGTTTTTTGGGGGGTGAGGCAAGGACTATTTTGCCGGCGCGGCAATTTCTATAGTCTTGGGCTCGCAAAAGAATAAACGCATGTTGGGAGAATTGGCAAGCAGCCGAAAAAATTAAAAAGGGGGCTTGGAAAACTTACTCAGGCCCCTATGGCGACTGTTTTTCCAGTTACACGAAATCCAGATAATTGTCCTTTAGTAAGTCTGTTACGCACTTTTTCAAACTGGGCAATGATTTCTGGTTTGTAAAGTCTTTCTCCGCAATGAGCGCAAACTTCGGCGTCCACTTTTATAATGGCCGTATGAAATCCTCCTTTGAGCAATTTTTCAACCCTTTTTTGTTGGAGTTGGCCGCCACAAATTGGACATTTTTTAAATAACATTACACTCTCCTTCGGATTTTCCAATCTTCTAGCCAATATTTACTATCAGGCCGATAAGCTGTGACTAAAACGCTGGCCTGATTTTTTTTATGATGAGCCCAAACAGTATGAATCGGTTCTTCAAGAAAATTAAATCCCAACACCAAACAACTGGGGTATGGTTTATCCCCGCTATAAGATTCGATAATTTCGCCGGTAACAGTTGAGGTGATTACTTCTTCAAGAGTTAAATCATCGTTGTGCATTTCTTCGTCCGCATGATCACTGATACGATAACATTTCTTCTCCAGAGATCGAATAATATCGTGCAATTTGATAATCATTTGTTTTTAGTAGTAGGATACATGCTATAAATTTTTCATTAACCCAAAGCTATTTCCTTAAATGGGTAGAAATTCCCCGCAGGAATTTCTGAGGTTTTAAGTCTAAAGCTTGAAGTATGAATTTTAAGTCTGAAGTCTAAGGTCTGAAGTCTGAAAAAAATGATGTTCTTTTTTATTTCAGACTTCGCGCTTCAGACTTCAGAACTTACCAGTTTGGCAATGGGGTCAGGTCCCACTCCGCGGCCCCACTCCGGAGGCCTGGGACGTTTGGGGTCCCAGAAGGACGCGACGAGCTTCGGGGACGGAGTTTGGGCCAGCACCTGTTAGAAGGGTCGGAGACCCTGCCCAGGTGCGGTCAGAGACCGTGGTCATGGCCGTTTGTCACTTCTTTGATGACAAAAAGGAACAAATAATGTGCTTAGAATGATTTCACTGGAATCTGGAGTGTTTTGGCGAATCCTTTAGACTGCACAAGTTCATCCATTTGACGGGAAACCTCTGCGGTGAAAAACTTTTCACCGCATTGGCTGCAAACTTCCGCCGGCACAGCTTCTAGAATGCAAAGATTGCCTTTCCATCTATAATCAATATCCACTTTTTTTTCTTGCAGAATTCCACGGCAGAAATAACATGTGTGCCTGTTTTTTTTCATGTTTATTTATACGCCTCCCCTTTTCCGTGGATCAATCCAATAGGGCGGCTTGGGCTCATAAACAGTGATGACAAATAAACGCTTCTCATCATTCACGCCGCAAACAACATGCATGGCCCTGGCCCCGGCAAAACCCGCAGCCAGTCTAGCAGGTAAAAGCCGAGCCTTTAAGCGGTGCCGGCGAAAAAATTTAATTGGTCAGGGTCACGTAATCCCAGCCGCGGCTGGCGCCGTTGCAGACGTAAAGGCGGTTGTTGGTGGTGTCAATCGTCAGGCGGCCGCGCTCTGCGTCCGCGTCGCAATCAGCCGCGGGCGGCGCGCCGGCCGTGCTGTTTTCCGCCTGAAAATACCGGCCGCTGGGAACGTG
>JACQWW010000123.1 GCA_016209025.1 Elusimicrobiota bacterium
CTCGAATTGCTCCTGAACCCTACGTGCTTGTGCAGACCAGACTCCAGACCTTGTACCTTTCATTATTCCTCCCTGCCGCCACTGGGGGGCAGCACGGGGAGAATATCAAGCCGCCGGCGGGAAAGTCAGGGGGCGCTTACAGCAAGGACACCCTTTTGAAGACGGCAATGGACGTTTAAGCCGAATCTTGACCAATCTGCTTTTGCTTGAGGCCGGTTATGTTTATGTGCCTTACGCTTCTTTGGAAAAAATCATTGAAGATAATAAAACCCAATATTACCTTGCCTTGAGGCAGAGCCAGAAACATATCAAATCGGAAAAAGCCGATGCGGCCCCCTGGCTTCATTTCTTTATGGGTGTTATGACGAAACAAATCGAGGTTTTGCGTGAACTTCTTGAGGCAAAACCTGCACAGGCGCTGCTTTCAAAAAATCAGACCAAAGCGTTGGCGTTATTTGACCGCCGCGACGAAATATCCACAGGCGTAGCCGCCAGGGAGCTCAAAATTCCGTACCCAACGGCACGGCAGGTTTTTGGCCGGCTTCTTGAATTAAAACTTGTTGAAAGAATCGGCCTCGGCCGCGCTTCGCGATACAGAAAAACCACTGACACTTAGTTCTACTGTGCCACATAACCATTTCGGCTGCGGTTCGACAAGCTCGCCATCCCGAGCGGAGTCGAGGGACAATTTTGGCTTTTGGCCTGTCCCCTCCGTCCTCCCCTCCGTCCCCCTCAGAAACAGCTGGCGGAAAAGGCGGATTTGCGCCTTTCCTTCGTCGGCCAGATGGAGCGCGGCTTGAAAATTCCCAGTTTGATCACGCTCCAAAGAATCGCCGACGTTTTAGGCGTCAAGGCGGGACGGCTGCTTGACGAAGGCGGGCCGCCCGGCAAACCTTCCAACAAGCCTTATCCGATCGAACGCCGCTTCGCGGACATGATGGCCGGTTATTCCGTCCGGGGGCGAACCGCGCTGTACAGCGCCTTCCGGCAGTTGGCCCGGCGGATTAAAAGATTTCCGGGAAAATACGGAAAATAATTATAAAAATTGATCCTTGAAAATCAAAAGATAGTGTTTCATAATTTCAAGGATGATTAAAAGACTCCTGGAAGGACGCCTTAAAGATGCTTTGCGTCATTTCCCGGCCGCCGCCATCATCGGGTCGCGTCAAGTGGGGAAAACGACGCTGGCCCTCCAGTTCATTCGAAGGCTTTCGGGCGGCGGGGGCGGCCAGGGCCTCCGGACCAAGCTCCGCCCCCGAAACTCGACACGTTCTTCTGGAACTCCAATCGTCCCAGACCTCCGGAATGGGGCTGTGGAGCGGGGCGCCCCTGTTTATCTTGACCTGGAGCTGACCTCGGATTGGGCGCGCCTGGAAAATGCCCAGATGTTTCTTGAGCCGCTTGTCGATCGGCTGGTGGTGATTGATGAAGTTCAGCGGCGCCCCGACCTCTTTGCTCTATTGCGTTCCCTTATTGACCAAAAAAGAAAAGCCGGCAGATTTTTACTTTTGGGATCAGCCGACTTGCTTGCTCTGCGTCAAATGTCGGAATCTCTGGCCGGACGCATTCAATACCTTGAACTTTCCGGTTTTCTGCGCTCCGAAGTAAAAGACAAGGCGCCCATTGAGCGTCATTGGCTTCGCGGAGGCTATCCCCAGGCTCTTTTTGGGCGCTCTGATCGTTTTTGTCGCGAGTGGCTTGAAGCGCTTATTCGCAGCTATCTTGAGCGGGATTTGGTCGGGCTTGGCTTTCACGCCGCGGCGCCGGAACTCAGGCGTTTTTGGACCATGCTGGCCCATAATCATGGCCAGTTGTTGAACAGCCAGCAGCTGGCGTCAAGTTTCGGAGTGAGCCCTCCCACAATTAATCATTACCGCTCCATCTTGGAGCAGATGCTTTTGGTCCGCGCCCTGGCGCCCTGGCACGCCAATCTTAAAAAACGCCTTGTCAGGGCGCCCAGGATTTATATCAGGGACAGCGGCCTGCTTCACGCCCTCCTTAGTATCAGCGACCGAAACTCTCTTCTGGCGCATCCTGCCGCCGGCAAATCCTGGGAGGGTTTTGCGCTTGAACAAATCCTTTCAAGCGCCGGCGGCAAAGCGGAAGGCTCCTTTTTCAGGACGCACGCAGGGGCTGAAATTGATCTGATTTTGCATAAAGGCTTGGAAATATTGGCCGCCGTTGAAATCAAACTTGGGTTTACGCCGCAATTAACACGCGGTTTTTACCAAGCCCGGCAAGATTTGGGTAATCCCCCTGCATGGGTTATCTACAGCGGCGCGGACCGTTACCGTTTAAAGCCGGGCGTCGAGGCCATCGGCCTCGACGAGTTCGTTTCTTCAGCCCTGCCTAAAATCCTTTAGAAAATTCAGCGTCCGGTCAACTCGGCAAGCCTTATCCGATCGAGCCCCACTCCGCAGCCCCATTCCGGAGGTCTGGGACGTTCGGAGTCCCAGAGGGACGCGACGAGCTTCGAGGGCGGAGATACAACCAGGGGTTGTGGCCGCCAGAGTCCGTGGCCGCGCCGCTTCGCGGACATAATGGCCGGATATTCCGTCCGGGAGCGAACTGCGCTTTACAGCACCTTCCGCCAACTCGCCCGCCGGATCAAGAAATTTCCAGGAAAATAATTATTTCTTCACAAAATCAGCGGCCCTCATGGCATCCTGCCGTTGGCGTAGAAAATTCCTCAAGGGCTTTTAAAAACAAATTTTACAAGCGGTTCCAATGGCGGCCGCTTTTCTGTTAGAATTGCATCGTGAGAGCCAAACCGGAAACTATTGAGGCTATACGCAAAAGATTTAGGCGAGAATGGCTTTTGATAAAAGTTAAAAGCGTAGATAAAGCCACCACCACTCCTCTGACCGGCAGGCTGATCGTCCATTCCCCTCACCTTGATGAGATTTACAAAAAACTTGGCTCCCATCCAGATAAAATGTTGATTGATTACTCTGAAGACGATTTTCCAAATGGTTATGCAGCAGCTTTTTGTGCCTAGTTTTTTTCTCGATCCGTCTCTAAACATCATACCTGTCAGAGTGGAACTTATTGGAAAAAGAGGAACTTTCTTCCTCCGGATGGCCTTGGACACGGGAGCCACACATACAATTGTTCCCCCGGAAGTGTTGGCTGCCATCGGTTGTGATCCATCAAAATCCCGCCAGAGAATTGAAATATCCACTGCGAGCGGTGTCGTCCTCGCGCCTCTCGTGCCCATTGACGCATTGCGATGCCTTGGCTATGAAGTTAAAAGGCTTGCCATGTTGGCGCACGCTCTTCCACAAGAAAGTCCGGTTAGAGGTCTTCTTGGGCTGGACTTTCTCAAACATTTCAATATTTATCTGAAATTTCGCCATTCCGCACTGGAAATATCCGTTTAAAACCCGAATGTCCGGCCATTTGGCCACCGTCGCTGTTTTCCGTTGTTTTAGCCAGGTATAAAGGCCCGCCTCAAGGCGGGCGAGCGTTGAGGGGGCTGATAGCTCAAAGAGATATTGCAAAATAAAATTATGCGTTCTAAATTACATAATTTAAAGGCAAGCCAAGGGGCGTCGCGTTCCTTGGGGACGGCCACGACCCCTGGTCGTAACTCCGTCCCCGGAGCTCTGCGGAGCGGGACTTCAAACGTCCCTTCGCTCCGCGAAGGGGCGCGTCTTCTTGCCGTGTCGAGACTCAAGGCCGCCTCCGAGGCGGCCGGACGTCTTACTGGAAAGCAAGATTCTGAGGCATTGCATGATTTCCGGGTAAACCTGCGGCGCCTGCGGGTTTGCCTAAGGTCATATCGCGGCGTTCTGGGCGGGGCGATGCCGCTGAGAGCCGTCAAACGCGCCAAAAAGATCGCCCGTTTGACCGCCGTGGCGCGCGATGCCGAGGTTTTCAGCCGCTGGATCGAGTCTTGGGAAAAATTCATTAAACCGGATGAGAAGCCGGGGGTGGAGGCTTTCCGCTGTTGGCTCCCTTGGCGCGCCGGGCCGCCAAGAAACTTAATAAACGTCTCTCGAAAATTAAAGCAGTTGAAGACGACAAGGCAATACATAAAGCCAGGATCGCCGGCAAGAAACTGCGCTATCTGATGGAGCCCTTCGATCAATATTCGGTTGAATGTAAAAAAACCATAGCAAGACTTAAGCGCTTACAGGACATTCTGGGTGTTATTCATGACCTTAATCTAATACGCAAAGATATCAGCCGTTGCTCAAAAAAAGAAAAAAATCATAGCTTGGCCCCAGGCTTCTTAAAGCTTGCCCGGTTGGCCAACAGCCGCCGCGATGTGTTTTGGAAACGGTGGAGACAGTGTCAAAAATGGGGCCAGGTCTTGTATCTGGATTCCCGCCCCGCTCCGCAGAGCTTCGAGGGCGGAGATACGTCCAGCGGCCGTGGCCGCTTTCGCGGGAATGACAGTCCAGCAGGCAGTCCCTGGTCCGAGACCAGGGGCGAATGAAGACCTGATCCCATTTGTGACCATGCGCCGATGATTCAATACGAACAAGCTGAAGACATTAAAGCGAGAATACGCCGGATTGCCGAGATTCTGGGCTTTAAGCATTTGGATCTTGAGCGCACGGCTTGCATTAGGAGCCGCGGCTCTGCTTCCCGCCGGGTGCTGGCTAGATGCCACGGCCTGCCGCGCATTATGCAGGCGGCTTTGCCGGCTAAACCGCTTTATGTGATCGAGGTAATTGCCGAACGTTTCGACAAATTAAGCCGCGAGGAACAGGATAAAACCCTGATTCACGAGCTTTGCCATATCCCCAAAAGTTTCGGCGGCGGTTTCAAGTATCATGATTGCGTCAACCGGCGGCTGGTGGATAAGCTCTATGGCGAATTTCAGAAAAAGGCAATGGGGTCAGGCAATGGGGCCGGGTCTTGTATCTGGATTCCCGCCCCGCTCCGCAGAGCTTCGAGGGCGGAGATACGTCCAGTGGCCGTGGCCGCTTTCGCGGGAATGACAGTCCAGCAGGCAGTCCCTGGTCCGAGACCAGGGGCAAATGAAGACCCGGCCCCATTGCCTTGAATGTCATGGGTTACGACCTGATTGTAAAAAACGGAACAGTTGTAACTGAAGATAAAATTTTTAAGTCCGACGTAGCGATTGAAGGCGAAAAGATCGCCGCCATAGGCAATAATTTAGAGCTTGAAGGGGCCAGCACGCTGGGCCCATCTAGGGCCCCGGCGGGTACCCGAAGCTCTGTGAAGGGTGCCAGAATCATTGACGCTGCCGGCAAAATAGTGATTCCCGGCGGCATTGATGTTCATGTGCATTTACAGCTTAAAGTTTCCGGCACAGTGACATCCGATGATTTTGAAACGGGAACGAAAGCGGCGGCTTGCGGCGGAGTAACGACCATAATTGATTTTACCAGCCAGGGCAAATACGACAATTTAACGGCCGGCGTGGAAGAAAGAATGAGAGAAGCCGAAGGCAAAGTTTGTGTTGACTATTCTTTGCACTCGGGAATAACCGGATTTAAAAGGCTCAAAAATCCTGCCAAAGAATTTAAGCGCCTGATGGATTTTGGCATCCCCTCGCACAAGATGTTCATGATCTACGGCAACCGGGGCTGGCAGTCCGATGACGCGGATTTGTTTTCAGCCTTGTCTTTGGCAAGGGAAATCGGAGCCACGGTATGCGTGCACGCTGAGTCGGAAAAAGTCATGGATTTTTTGATCGCCAAATACGCGAAGGAAAAAAGGAAACACGGAGCCTATGCCCATGCGCTCTCGAGGCCTTCTTTTATAGAAGAAGAGGCGGCGCAAAGGGCGCTCAAATGGTCCGAAGTCACCGGCGGACATCTTTATGTTGTTCATCTTTCCACTGGAAAAGGGGCCGAGCTTTTTAAGCAGGCTCATGCCAGGGGAATCAATGCCCACGCGGAAACCTGCCCCCAGTATTTGCTTTTGCAAGACGATGTGTTCAAAGACAAAAAACGCGGCCATCTTTATGCCACCTGCCCGCAGGTAAAAAAGAAGGAAGATAACGAAAGATTGTGGAAAGGGCTTACTCAAGGCGATGTTTCTATTGTTTCCACGGATACCTGCACATTTACCACCAAACAAAAAGCCGTATGGGGGGGAGATTTCACCAAAATTCCTTATGGCATGCCCGGCGTGGAAACGTTGATTCCAAGTATTTTTACCTTCGGTTACAAAGCTGGAAAGTTTTCTTTAAGCCGGTTTGTTTCTTTGATTTCCACTAATCCGGCTAAACTAATGGGCTTGTATCCCAAGAAGGGTGTTATTGCCAAGGGTTCTGACGCTGATCTCTGCGTCATTGACCCGAAGGTAAGCCGGTTTATTGATTACAAGACAATGGCCGCTAATTGCGACTGGTCTCCTTATCAAGGCTGGAAGATGTTCGGTTTTCCTGACTGCACAATTTCGCGTGGAGAGATCATCGCGGGGAAAGGCGAATATGTCGGCAGAATCGGCCGCGGCAAGTTTGTGAAAAGAAAAGGTTTTGGCTGGAAAGATTTTGGGAAATAAAGCGCAGCCTCTTTTTGGGATTATTTTATATTATATCGGTCAGAAAGTTGTTATTTTGACCGATATATATAAACAATTAGCATGAACAACGAAACAATTATTGAAATACTGCACAACTGGAATTTTTGGAACAAAGAACAGGATGTCGGTGTTATCCGTGATAACTATTTGAATAAAATTGACGGATTTATCAAAACGGACCAAATCGTGGCCTTGACCGGCGTGCGCCGCAGCGGGAAATCAACGCTGATGAAACAATTTATTGCCAGAGAAATAGCCCGGGGAAAAAATCCGAAATCATTCCTTTATGTCAATTTTGAAGAGCCGAAGTTTGCCGGTTTTATTAACCCTGAATTCTTGCAGCAAATTTATGACGCCTATATTGAAATTATCAAACCTGCGGGCCCTCCCTGCCTGATTTTCGTCCCTCTGGATTTTAAAGAATTCCTTGGCTTCAGGCGGATGCCCATCCGGAGCATCTCCGATGCGCTGGCGCAAAAAACAAGCATCAAGCAGTTTCTGCGGGAATATTTTGAATTCGGCGGTTTGCCCCTGGTCGCTCTCAAAGAAAATAAAGAAGAAATACTGCGGACTTATTTTGACGATATTATCGGCAGGGATATCGTGCAGAGGCACGCCCTGCGCAAGCCGGATCAGATCAAGGCTCTTGTCAGGTATTATCTGACCAATTTTTCGGCCCAGGCATCCTTTAGAAAAATTTCAAAGTTTACCGGGCTCAATCTCGACTCCCTGGAGCGTTTTTCGTCGTACATGGCCGAAGCTTATTTGATATTTTTCAAATCGAAGTTTTCCTTTTCCCTTAAAGAACAGTCCGTAAACCCCCGGGCAGTCTATGGCATTGATCCGGGGCTCATCAATATAGTGGGTTTTCGTTTCAGCGAAAATCTAGGCCGTTTGTATGAAAACGTTGTTTTTCTTGAGCTCTATAAAAGCGGCCGGGAAATTTATTACCACAAAGATAAAAAAGAATGTGATTTTATCATCAAAGAAAAAGGGAGCATAAAGCAGGCCATCCAGGTTTCTTATCAACTTCAGGAGAATAAGGAGCGCGAGTTGAGCGGCCTTATCGAGGCCATGAGCGCTTTCCAGCTTAAAGAAGGTTTGCTCATCACCGAGAGCGCCGAGGGCTCTGAAACTATCGGCAGCGCAAAAATAATTTACCAGCCGC
>JACQWW010000124.1 GCA_016209025.1 Elusimicrobiota bacterium
TATTTTGGTGGCGCAGGGAGAAACCCTCTTTATTGAGCCCGGCGTTGTCATTAAAATGGCTCCAAACGTCAATTGGACCGTTAAGGGGACGCTTATTTCGAGCGGCACGGCCCAGGACCCTGTTATTTTTACCTCACTGGCCGACGATTCGGTTGGCGGAGACACGGGCAACGACGGGCCGACATCGGAATTCCGGGGACACCATACGGAATTCAAGGAAAAGAATAGTATGAGCAGGAAAGGAAAAATTAAGCTATGAAAAAGAGCGGCAAGATAAGCAAAGAGGCGCTATGCGCCAGCAGTCACAGCCGCCCTGGGCTTTGGCCCGGGTCTGCCCGGTCCCAAGCGCCTTCCCAGCAGCGCTTCCAGCTTGGAAATAAAACCTCTGTTGCCCAGGGGCCTTCCAGTGCGCTCATGGGTTTCGATGAGGCGCGCCTCTTCCAGAGTGACATCTTCTTTAAGAAAGTTTTCCCAATCAGGGATGATTTCCAGAAGGGGAGCGACCTTGACCAAAGAATCATCCCTTCCGCTAAGGTGTGCCCTGGCACTGCTCCAGGGATAATCCTGGGGTTTCTCCACGATCTTGGCGCGAACGGAATTAAGCTCAATATAGCGGGCAGCGGCCAAGAGGTAGCTCTCGTCCAGGATATAGGAGGAAAATCGCCCCTGCCAGAGATGCCCCCTCCAGCCCTCCCTAAAGTTGACATGCCGGCTATATCTGCGGTGGGCCTCCCCGATGGCCAGCCTCAAGCCTTCCTCGGATTGCGGCACAGCGATCAAATGAACATGATTGGTCATCAAACAATAGGCCCAGATATCCACTGTGTGCCTGGCGCACCACTCTTTAAGAAGTCTCAAATAAAGTCTGTAATCTTCGTCGCAAAAGAATGCCTGCTGGCGCCGGTTTCCCCGTTGAATGATGTGATGAGGAAATTCGGCGGCGACAGCTCTGGCCAAGCGGGGCATAAGGTGATTGTAGCATGAGACCAAGAAAGGAGGGAATTGCGTATGGTGTCCCCGGAATTCGGAACAGTCGGATTATGGCGTTTTGACGAGGGAACCGGCCTGACCGCCGCCGACGCTTCCGGCAACGGGCTTGACGGCTCCTTGGTCGGGCTTACACAAAGCAACTGGTCCAGTGACTGCAAATTCGGCAATTGTTTAAGCTTTCCGGGAACAGCGGGCTACGTCGTCGTTGCCGCCTCTCCCGTTTTAAATGTTTCTCAAATCACCTTTGAAGCATGGGTGAATATGACCGGCCCTGGCAGCGGCGGCTATCCCCGCATCTTCGGCTGGCAAAATTACGCCTTTGAGGTGGCAAATTGTCCAAACAATCAGACGCTTTGCGTTTTTCTTCCCTCTATAAGTTGGAATGACACCGGCTTTGTCCTCCAGGGCGTGGGTTGGGTGCATATCGCCGTCACGCACGACGGCGCCGTCTTAAAGGTATATGCCAACGGCAGTCTGATCGGCAGTTATGCCGGAGCAATGAGCCTGAACAATGGGCCGGTTTTTATTGATTCGGCTTATACGGGAAATGAAAACTTCAACGGCAGAATAGACGAAGTCCGTCTCTTGAACTACGCCCTGGATGCCGGGCAGATTGCCAATGACGCCCAGGTTAAGGCATTTCCTTTTTCGGCGCGATTAAGCATAAACGCAGGTGCAACTTGGCAGACTTTGCCTTATTCCCGCCTGAACATGGCGCTGGTTTCCGGCGGGCAGACTGCGAATGATCCTTTTTATTTGACCGCTTCGAGCTTTAATTTGGCCGGTTCGATGACCGACGACACCAATAAAATCGAGTTTGCCGTCAAGGACATCGAGGGCAACGTGGCCACAAGCACCTTCAACATCTTGGTGCCTCCCGCAGACTTCTTTACCGCGATAAGCGGGACGCTTTCCGGTGTTCTTTCCGCCAGTAGCAGCCCTTACAAAGCGGCGGGAGATATTTTGGTGGCGCAGGGAGAAACCCTCTTTATTGAGCCCGGCGTTGTCATTAAAATGGCTCCAAACGTCAATTGGACCGTTAAGGGGACGCTTATTTCCAGCGGCACGGCCCAGGACCCTGTTATTTTTACCTCACTGGCCGACGATTCGGTTGGCGGAGACACGGGCGACGATGGCCCGACCTCAGGTTCTGCCGAACAATGGGGACATCTGACTTTCAGTTCAACCAGCAAAAACTGTGTCTTAAACAACACGAATATCCGTTTCGGTAAAACCGTCCAAATCATAGATTCCTCACCCGGCTTTATTAACAGTTCCTTTGATAATCATGGGACCTTTCCCATTATCATGACTCCAAATTCTTTTCTCACGGGCAGCGGCAATACAGCCTCCGACAACACCTTCAACGCCATTACCATTGCCGCAGGTCAGTACTATTATTACCCTCCTTGGAATTATTATCCTGACTTGAATGTCCTTGCGGCCACGGGTACCTGGAAGAACCTGGGTCTGCCTTATCTCTTAATCGCCTCGAACCAAGGCGGCAACTTCCTTAATATCAAAGGCTCCCTGACCTTGGACCCCGGCGTCGTGGTTAAGGCCTCCACGGCAACGATCTACATCAGTCCAGGAGGCTCCTTGAACGTTCAGGGAACCCAGGCCGACCCGGTTATCTTTACCAGCTTTAGAGACGCCTCCGCCGGAGGCCAGACCGTCAGTTCTCAGACTTACGGCGATCCCCAGCGCAATGACTGGCAGGGCATCCAGGTCCAGCCAGGCGGAAGTTTCCAGATGAACCAGGCCAAAATGAAGTGGGCCGCCAATGCCCTTCAATTCCAAGGCTCGACCGTCACGGTCTCTAATGCGATCATGGAGCAGATCAGCGGCTCAGCCGTCACCCTGACCCAGGGAGCCGACGCAACGCTGACCGACGTTCAGATCAGCACGGCTGCAACCGGCATTTACCTCGTACAACAATCAAATCTCGATCTTGGCTTTGCCACGATTGAGCGTGCCTACAACGGTATTGATCTGCGCAACAACTCATCTGCCCAAATCGCAAACACCAAGCTTCTTGCCAACTCAAAAGGCTTGACAAGCGAATCTGGTTCGACATCTTTCATCCATGACTCCATCATCCAGGGCAACTCAGAATTCGGTGTTTTAAACCAGGACCCAGCCATCGAGTTGGACGCAACCAGGAATTTTTGGGGCAATCCCGCCGGCCCACGGCATTTGACAAATCCCAGCGGTATTGGAGACAAGGTCTCCGACCACGTTTCTTTTATTCCTTTTCTCACCTCACCTTCCGAAGTTGTTGTTGACACGGCTGCCCCCAATGTGGCGATCTCAACGCCTCTTGCCAACGCTGTTCTAAGCCGGCCCATCACTGTTCAGGTTTTTGCTTCAGACAACCGGGGCATTGCCGTTGTCGCCTTTTTGGTTGACGGTTCCACGGTCAGCCAGAAATCACTCGCGCCCTTCAACTTTTTTCTTGATGTTGCCGGCTTTACAGACGGACCCCACCAGCTCATAGCCCGCGCCATTGACGTGGACGGCAACGCCAATGAGGATTCGATTCCCATAATCGTCAGCTATGCCCCGCCGCCAACGCCGGTTCTTACCGCGCCACTGGACAATTTTTTGACTCCCGTCTCCACCATTGCCGTTTCCGGCTTTGCCGAAGCTCGAACCACGGCCACTCTTTACGTTAACGACATCGCCATGGCCAATGCAGTTGTCAGCCAGGATGGCACGTTTCTTTTCCCCAAAGTCTTTCTTTTTGCCGAAGGAGCCCAAGTAATTACGGCTGTTTCCTCGGACAAACGGGGATCGAGCCCGAAATCCGTCCCGATTCACGGAGTCTTGGACACCGGCCCGCCCAACCCCCCTACCGGTCAACCAACGAAACGTCTCTTATAGACGGTCAAAAAGCCCCCGTCAGCTTTCTCATCGCCCAAAACATAAGCTCCACAACATTTGCTGATTCTCCATCTCAAGACGGCCTGTATTTCTACGGTCTAACCGCCATAGACGCGGCTGGCAACGAATCACTGCTTTCCGAAGTCGTTTCAGCGGTCTCCGACCGCGTTGCGCCGTCTGCCGCCATTCGCTTGCCGATTGTTGTCGAGCCAATCGGTCCGGGCCTTTATCCTATTGAGCTTGAAGTCAGCGAGGCTTTGACCTCGGTTCCCCTTTTGACCGTCACTCCCAAAGGCCAAAATCCGCTTCCGATCAATCTTGAACCGATCACCCCGGAAATCTGGCAAGGCACCCTGACTGTCACCCAGGAAATGGCTTCCGGCTTGGCCAATTTTGCTTTCCAAGCCAATGACTTGATCGGCAATGTCGGCAATCAAATCGCCTCCGGAGGCAGCCTCGCCCTGGACACCCAAGGCCCCATCGGCGCTCTCAGTTTTCTTCCCTCGCCCCTTGAGGGAGAGGGCAGTCCAGCAGGCAGTCCTGTGCAGCAGACACAGGGCAGGGTGAGGGGTTCATCTGTTGCGGTGTTTCTTGACCTTGACGAGTCCGCCGTTGAAACGCCCCAGCTTTCTTTGATTCCCTCCGGCAAAACCCCGATTTCAGTCTCCCTTTCTTCTAAAACCGCCGAAGCCAAATCATTTACCGGTGTTCTAACGATCAGTTCCCAAACCGGCGACGGCGTTGCCAATTTCATTTATTCAGCCCAAGACGCTCTTGGCAATATCAGCGCCCTTCTTCAAGGAACCACTTCCTTTATTATTGACACCATCCCTCCAAGCGCCCCCAGGTTCTTAAGAGCCAACCCCGCCAAGGCTGGCGCCGTTGTTCTTTCCTGGAGCGCGCCTTTGGGGACTGGCCCCGCAGGGGACTGTCCCCTTCTTTATTTTGTCTACCGGGATGGCATCAAGCTTTC
>JACQWW010000125.1 GCA_016209025.1 Elusimicrobiota bacterium
CGAGAGTATTAAGTTTGTCCATGGAGCTACTTTAGCAAATAAATATATCAAATTGCAACTTATTTATTCTTAAATGAGGTAATTTTGAGCTGACTTGCCCTGGAGACTTGACCATAAATTTCGATTAAAAGCCCCACTGTTCTCGACGGTAATTTCCTGTTTTAAGTTGTGACAATTTTAATGAAAAGTTTTGCTGGTAAATAAATTGCTTGTTATTTGAGTAGTGGGCGCCTGTGGCGCCAAGACACATGAACGATCGTAAATAGGAGGACAGTAAAAAAATGAAAACAATACTCGCGACGGCTATCATGGCCTTAGCGCTGCCATGCTGGGCCGGTCAGTCGGAACAAACGGAAAGAGAAGTGCAAAATATCGAAAGCGCTTTTCATGGCGCAAGACCGAAAAAAGAACGCATCCTGCCGGTGCGCTTGCCGCAAATCGAGGAAAAAGTTGAGCCCTTGGCCCCTGGCGCAAACAATAACCAAGAAATGGAGCGCTGGCAATGTCTCCACTCAGTAAATGGCCAAGGCGCAAATGACAACGACTTGGAGACCTTATTTATGATAAAGCCTTTACGGACAAGCACATCCTTTGTCTTGACCGGAGCCTGTCGCGTTGTTTGTGATATAGCCTACCCGTTTAGATGCCATACAGAATGCGACCCTCCGCCCCCACCGCCGCCGCCACCGCCGCCACCGCCCCCACCGCCGCCGCCACCGCCGCCTCCGGTGCGGCCAGGACCTTGCTGGCCTGATAATTGCCATCCTATACCGCCTTGCTTTCCAAATTGCAAGTGAATGACAATAAAAAATTCTCCCCCATCCCCCTTGACTCCCTGCCAAGCCCAAGCGCTTGGCAGGGAGTTTTTGCCAACCCATGACGCTTAAGACACCGTTTTTTTTCGGGCTCTTATCGGCATATTGCCTGAACGGTTTTGCTTGGCTGATCCTTTTAAATTTTTTTCCCGCAACGACTTGCGTTTTAGGCAATGCGGGCACTTCGTTGTTGCTGTCAATCTTGGGCATAGTTTATTTCCGCATCTCTGCGGCAGAAATGAAAGTTTGCCGGGAAAGAATAGGAAGCGCTTTGGCCATTGGAGCGCTGTGGGGCTTGGCAACATACGTGGTCATTATTTCCTTGGCCGCCCTTGGCAACTATTTAAAGTGGCTGGGGTTTGCCGAGAAATGGGGGTTGCCCTTGCACCTCCCCGGAGATCTATTTGATATCGTCGTTGTATACTCGTCTTATATCCACCACTCTTTACAAATGGGACAGTTCCTCCCTTTATCAATGGGTTCAAGGGAGGTAGCACTTGCCTCCCTTTTACCGAAAGCCCCCTATTTGCTCGTTTTTTCTTTGCTAGAGAATGTATTTATGTGGGGCTTTGCTTACCCTGTCTTGAGACGACGGCTGCGTTGGACGTGGACAACGTTAATAGTTTCGTTACTATTTTTGATTTGCCATATCATCACCTACGCTCCGCAGGGTTGCAATCTTTTGGGTTTTCCTGCAATTTTTATTGTCTCCATTATGATTTGCCTTGCTTTTGAATTTGCGGGCTCCTTTTATGCAGCCTTATCCCTTCATTGGGTTTGCCTATTTCTTATGGAAATCGGAGGTACGTTCCGAAGTAAACTCTCCACAGTTCCAGTTTGGCGCCCATTCCCAGCGACTCAAGCTTGGCGCCGAGCCGCTTTTCCACGTCAACCTCGATGACGCCTTTATTTTCTCCGAACGCCTCTATGGCCTTTCCTTCGCCCGCGTACATCATGACATGACTGAAATGTTCCGGGTCCTCGCGCGGCGCCAAAAAAATCAAATCAGCGGGTTTAAGTTCCGAGGCGCTGATCTTGCGCGATTTCAAGAACTGCTCATGGCTGTCCCTGGGCAAGTCAATATTATGAACCCGGTAGCTTAAATTAACCAAGCCGGAGCAGTCAACGCCGGTCATCATGCCTTTTTTCTTTTTGTTAAAAAAACTTCTTCCCCCCCAAAAATACGGGCCCCCGATAAAGCTCCTGGCAGTGCGGACAATGGAAGACCTCAGCTCATCGCCGGAGCGCGGTATCGCATCTTTAGAAACAATGTCCTTGTCGCGGATCCATCCTAAGCGGCTATCCGGCAGGCGCACGCATTGCCGGCCTTTTTTTGGATGTTCGGCAGGGATAATTTCTAGGCGCGAACCCATAGAAAGCTTAAAATATTTGCCGGAAAAAAATGATGTCCCTTTCTTGAACGGCGCATAACTTACGGCAACAACGCCGTTCCAATCCGGAAATTCCTTTACTTCAACGAGAGCGTTTTTTAAAACCCAGCCCGGATACCCCTGCCACCGGCTGTCGTGAGTGTATTCCTCCTGCTCGACAGCCTCGACGCGAACCCAGCCGTCATTTTCCTCGAACGCTAAAACTTTTTCCCCGAATAAAAGCTGGCTTTCCTGAAGACTGTCTTCTCCTAAATGCTCATGAAGCCGCCGGCGCCTGCCTAAGCCGGCCTTCGGCTCTTTTCTTAAATCAGCCACCGGAATATTGACAACCATAAAACGCGGATTAATGACCGCCTCTGCCGGTTCTTGAGCTTGCGCCCGGCTGTTTAAGCTAATCCAAATCAGGCAGATTCCAAATGCCCTGAGCATCCTGATAAACCTCCTTAGGTAGATGAACGGCCACCGGGCTGAGCGCTGGATCGAGCCACTTAAAAATCAATTCTATATGTTTCGCTTTAAGAGCTGTGCAGCCTGCCGTAGATGAACTCCTGTCTTTCCAAACATGAAAAAAAATGCAGCTGCCCATGCCGGAAACCGGCCCGGCTTCGCCGTCATTATGCCTGACAACAATCACCCATTGATACTGCTCGTCATTGCGCCGCATAATTTCCGCTGAATTCCAGTCCTTGTCTTTAGTCTCCTCAACAACCAGATTGTATTGTTTAGACTTCGGATCATCCACGCAGCGCAGACGCTCGGACGCTTCCTGGTAAGGCCAGCCGCTGCCCTGCGGCCCAGCGCCTTCATAGCCATACCCGCGTCCAAGACTGAAAACTCCGGCCGGAGTTTTAAAATCACCCTCTTTTTTTTGAGGCCCGGCCATGCCGGATGGATGAAGCCCTATTCCCCAAGCCATACCCTTGCGGCCGATAACAGCCGGCAGGCGCTTA
>JACQWW010000126.1 GCA_016209025.1 Elusimicrobiota bacterium
GGTCGAGGGTCGTTGGCTGAAAGAAATTGGATCAGCTTGCGCAGCTTTCGGCCCAATTTGTCCGTTGTTTCCATCAGCTCAAAAGAAATTTCAAGATGATGAAGCTCCCTCGCAAGCGTTAATTGAGTTTCGATCTCAGCCAATGATCCCAAAGCTTGGTATAAAAATTGAACGAATTCCCTTTGATAATGCCGCCTGCTTCCTTCGGCGATATTGGATGGGATGGAAACGGCGGCGCGCCTCATTTGAGAAATCAGGCCGAATGCCTCTTCTTTGGGCAGCGACTCCGCTAGTTTGTAAATTTGTTTTGCGAGTTGAATGCCTAATTGCCAAACTTCCAAATCCGTGTAGTCCCCTTTTTTGCCTTGCGACAAACGATCGGCGACCAACGACAAACTTTCTTTCATGGCCATGTAAAATTCACGTTCGCCGTCGTCGAACCGGCAGTCACGCTGACATTGGCCGTTGAGCTGGAATTGATGACCGGGGTGTCGCCGGTAAAACTGAAGTAATAGGCATAAACATTGTAATCTTCGGCGCTTTCTCTGACCTCAGCGCTGTAAGTGCCGTCTTCGTAGCTGTTGGCCATGTAATAGGGCATGCCGGTAAGGGTCTGGGAGCTGATGGCCGGTGGCGCGCCGGAAATCGCGGCTGTGGTAACCACGACTAAAACCCCGGTTTTAATAATCCCTTCGGACGTGGTTGAGACCGTGCCGGTGATTTTGCCCATGGCCCCGGAAATCCTAAAGTCGCCGGCATTAGTATTAAAACCGATCGCAGTGGCGGCCACTGTAGCGGAAGAAGGGGTGGAAGTTTCATCGGAACTTAAGACCGGGTAGACCTTGTAAGAACCGGTGGCCAGATTAGTCAGCTAAAACATGTCGTCTGATCCTGTGACTTCCTGGTCCATGGTCACAAAACCGTAAATCCTGCCGCCCTGGGACAGGGTGAAATTGACCCCGGAGGTTATGTATCCCTGCGTTATGACAACCGTTTGGGAGGTCATGGAAACATAGCTAGTGTTGGTGTTGTTCGGATTGGCCGTAATGTTATAAGTGCCGGAATCCAGGGTTAAAAGGTATGTCCCATTGCTCGTGTTGGCGGTTGTCTCGGTGAAACCATCCGTGACCTTGATGGCCGGGCTGATGGCTGAACCCGCTACGTTTTTCACCCAGCCGCTGACATAGCCGTAAACATTATCTTCCGAAAGAATGGCGGAAAAGACGTTAGCATAAGGCCAAGTGGACACGGTTACGCCGCTGGGAATGGACGTGGAAACATTCGCGCTGACGCAAACCGTGGCAATATCCAATGAATAGGCGCCGGAGGCGATATTAACCATCCAGGTGCCGGTGGCCACTGAGGTCAAGGTGAACGTTGAGTAGGCGCAGCCTGAAGGATTGACAACAACCACCGCGTTTGTGGAAACCGACAAGCCATCGGTCGCGGAAATAATAGCCCCGGTTGCCAGGCTTCCGGCCACAGGCCGAAGGGTTGTTGTTGAATTACGAAGGGTATATACGTAGGTGTCATGATCCGGACAAACGTAAAAATCTTTCGCGTTGTTGTCCGTATCATAAGCCCTGCCTCTTTCCGATCCCGGAACGTCCCAATACTCCTGCTGATCGGGCCCCATTTTCCTAAAAAGCACTTTACCCGAACTTAGGCCTCCGGCGATGGACATGGCCGTCCCTTCCGTTAAATCAGCCGGCTCATCCGCTCCGACACCGTCAGACCAGGCGACCCGGTCAACGTACTTTGATTGGTCGGGAAACCAAAGGCCGAGGCCGCCGTCGCTGCCGTTTTTAATGGTGTCCTGGTCTTGGGTGGCTTTGTAAACCGCGTCCGCGTTGACGCTTTTATTTTTAAAGATCACCGGGGTGGTGCTGGCAACAAGAAAATAAGACCAGGGCGTTATGGAACTTGTCAAAAAATCAACCTCGATTTTTGCGGCCGGCCCGCCGGTGTTTTTCTGCCTATACCTCAACTCAACAACATTGTCATTAATAGGCCCGCTATAGTCCGATGAATTGTAAACCCCAATGAGTTCATAAGGGATGGCCATACTGGCCGGCTGGGAAGAGGCCACCACGGTCGTGATCACCGGGTGGTCATTGAGCCAGACATGCCCGGAAATACTGCCCGTGGCCATGGGGTCCAAATCAATGTCCAAGGTTTTAGCCTCGCTGGCCGAGATAGTAAAGGCAATGCTTTTTGTGAAATAACCCCGGGCCGTTATGGTCAGGTTGTAACTGCCCGGCCGAAGGCTGATCGAATAATCGCCGCCCGAATCCGTTGCGTCGCGCCAGCCGATATTTTCCGCGACCACTATTTCGGCGCCTTCTATATCGGTCGAGGTGCCGGTGATTTCAACATCGCCCTGTATAGTTGCGTTTGACTGAACAAGATCCGGGTTGGAGGCGATACTGCGGATTTGGCTGGTTTTATATTCATCGCTTTGTTTCCAGATAACCGTCACGGTTATGGCTTTCATGCCCGTGTCCGGCGTTGCCCCTAATAATTGGATTTCTCCGTTGACTTCCTGGGCCATTTGGATATAGGTCAGGCGTTCAAAGCTGATGCCCCCTTCTTTTATCGTTTCCGGCGCATAATAGCCGTCGTCATAATAAACGTCCGGATCGAATTCGTCGCGGGTATAGGTGTAAGTGGTGACCATGATGTTGTGATAGGAAAGCTGTTTTAAAATCTGCATTTTTTCCTGGGCCAGATTGGAGGCCAGGGTCCTGGCCTTGGAAACGAAGATGGCCTTGGCAATGGTGCCGAAGGCCACGGAGAAGGCGGTAAAAACCGTGGTGACAATGGCGAGCGCGATCATGATCTCGACCAAAGTCATTCCTGCGGCGTTGGTCGTCGGTCGGGGATCGTCGGTCGAACAAAAAAAGCGGCGTTTATTATTCAGTTTATTATTCACCATCAAGTATAGCGGGTCAAACGATTTTTTGCCATGTGAGGCTGGTCACATCCCTGAATGAGTTTGTCATTGCGAGCCTCGGGGCGAAGTCCTTCGACAAGCTCAGAACGGTGAGCGAAGTCGAACCGCAATCTCATAAGATAAATTCCCTTCCTATGAGATTGCCACGGACCCTTCGGGTCCTCGCAATGACGGTTTGGGGAAGTTCTGCGCAACTGCCCTTAAATTCGTGAAGATTGCCGGGCAGGCCGAAAAACTTTTTAGTTGCTTCAAGAATGCGCTCGGAGGCATTGCCGTCGCCGAAGGGGTTTTTTACCCGGGCCATTTGTTCATAAGCGCGGCGGCTGTCCAAAAGCCTGGCCGCTTGCCGGTAAATATTTTGAGCCGTCAAATCGCCGATGACTTTGGCGCAGCCGGCTTCAACGGCTTCGGGCCGTTCGGTCACTTTGCGCAGGATCAGAACGGGTTTTCCGAAGGTTGGGGCCTCTTCCTGTATGCCGCCGGAGTCGGTCAGGATTAAATAAGAGCGGCGCATAAAATTAACCAGGTCAGAATGACTGACGGGGTCGGTTAAAATGACCCCCCCACCCTGCCCCGTGTCTGTCGCACGGGACTGCCTACTGGACTGCCCTCTCCCTCGAGGGGAGAGGGAAAGGGTGGGGGTGGAATTCGGCGTTCGTCCAAGATACTTTTGAACCGTTCGCCGCACGTTGGGATTTAAATGAACGGGATAAACAACAACGACGTCTGGATAATTTCGGACTATTTTTAAAACCGCCCGGCAGATTTCCTCAAGAGGCTTTCCGAAGTTCTCGCGGCGGTGCGCGGTTAGAAGAATGAGGCGGAGAGGCGGAGAGGCGGAGAGGCGGAGTGATTCATCGCTAAATAACTTGCGTAATACTGAATTTTCGAATTCGGTATTCACACTCTCTGCCGCTCTGCCTCTCTGCCGCTCTGCCACACGCGTGCACGTCTTGAGCGCGTCAACGACCGTATTGCCGGTGACGAAAATGCCATTGGGAGATATGCCCTCTTTTAGAAGGTTCTCCTTGGCCCGCTTGGTCGGCGCGAAATGAAGCGTGGAGATGCGGTCGGTGATGATGCGGTTTAATTCTTCGGGGAATGGGTTGTCAAAGTCGAAAGAGCGCAAGCCCGCCTCGACGTGGGCGATTGGGATGCGAAGATAAAAAGCGGCCAGAGCCCCGGCCATGACCGTGGTTGTGTCGCCCTGGACCATGACCAGATCCGGCCTGATCCGGCGGTAAAGGCCGGCCAGCCCTTCCAGCGCCCTGGTTGTCACGCTGAAAAGCGTTTGATCCGAGGTCATGATATTGAGGTTATGGTCCGCGGTTATTCTAAAGGCCGCGAGCGCCTGCTCAAGCATTTGGCGGTGCTGGCCGGTGGCGCAAACGATCGTCCGGAATGTTTTGTCTTTTTTGAAAGCCTTGATGACCGGGGCCAGTTTAACAGCTTCGGGCCTGGTGCCGAAAACAAAGAGAATCTTTTTCATTATCGTGAAACGAATCAGGTTAGGGGTCAGGTCTCTATTTTACTTAGGTCATAGTGACCTAAGTAAAATAGAGACCTGACCCCTAACCCTCATTGCAAAAACTTGACGCCGAAGAGCACGCGGTGGGTGTCCTCCATGTCGCCGTACCAGCCATAGGCGTATTCGATGAAAAAGCGGTTCAAATTCAAGCCGAAGCCGAAAGTCAATCCGCCTTGATAGCTTTCCGGCTCAAAACGCCAGCCGCCCCGCACGGCAAAAAGGCGGCTAAAGGCCAGCTCAGCTCCGGCCCGGTGATGGAATACCCGTTCTTCATGGACAATGTCATAAGCCATAAGAAGCTTGATGTAGTCTTTGACGCGCAAAGGAACGGCGGCTCCGGTCCTTAGCGTTACCGGCAGAGGATCGCCTTCATCCAAATATTTAAGCTTGGTTCCTAGATTGGCGATCGAGGCGCCGAAGTTGAATTTTTCATAACTTGCCAAATATCCGAAGCCGATGGCTGCGGCATTGGCTTTATATTGCTCGACCAGGTCCGAGCGTATGGCGGTAACCGTTACGCCGAAACTATGGATGCCCTCGTCAAGGGCGCCGGCCGGCAGGCCGCCGCGCATAAAATTTTCCGCATACCCAAAGGTTAAGGCGATGTCGCGGCCCGCATCCAAGGTTTCGCTTTTTTCATTTTTCAAAAGAGCCGTCAGCTTTGAGGATATTGGCCTCGATTTTCCCCTGGTCAACATAGCGCAGGGTGGAAAATCTGGCGGCCCCGCCCAGTTCGCTTAAACCCTGGAAATCCAGCGGCTGGGCATATCCCGCGAAATTCATTGACGCGTCGGTTAATAGATTCTGGCGCGAAAAGCAGGCGTCGGCGCTATTGGTCCTGGCTAAGGTTGCCGGATTATATTGAGCGCCGTTTGATCCGGAAGCAACGGCCGCTCCGGCATCGCCCATGCCCATAGAGCGCACCCCGGTCGGGGCCAGCAAAAACGTTCCAGCATAAGTGCCGGCCCGCTCACTTGCTAAAACGGGGAAGGCTAAAAATAAAGGGAATAAGGGAATAAGGGAATAAGGGAATAAGGGAAAGAAAAATTTCCAAATTCTTCGATCCCTTATCCCTTGATCCCTTGATCCCTTGATCCCTGCTTTCATTTGACCACCACGACTTTTTGCGTTTTGCTTATGTCGGGGCCCTCGAGATGCACCAGATAAATGCCGCTAGCCACGGTTTCGCCGACTCCGTTTTTGCCGTCCCAGTCAACCGAGGAAAGGCCGGCATCTTCATAACGGTCCGCCAGCATTTTTACCAGATCGCCGTTAACGGTATAAACCGCCAGGCGGTAATGGCCGGCCCCGGAGCCGGTATATCTGATTACGGCTTTTTGGCCGCGCACAGGATTAAAGATATTATTGTAGGCCTTAAGCGTGGCTTCGCTGGAAAAAATTTTAACCGCGTTGGATAACCCGAGCGAGTAGACGTTCCCTAAAGGATTTCTGACGAACACCTCAAGGTAGATGGTTCCGGCCGACGGATAGAGATCAA
Source organism: Elusimicrobiota bacterium (assembly GCA_016209025.1). GTDB lineage: Bacteria > Elusimicrobiota > Elusimicrobia > JACQPE01 > JACQPE01 > JACQWW01. Next base: position 5,980 of record JACQWW010000126.1, read on the forward strand.
AAAAATTTGCGGGCAAAGCCACATTGGCCTCCAGTTTGCCGGGAAGAACGGTCGTGGTTGTTATCGTCAGGGCCGCCCCAGAGGCATTGGCCAGCTTGATCATATTGTGGTCGAGGACGTCTAGGTGGTCAATCGTTGCTTCCGTTGTTTGACTTATATCCTGGTATGACTTAAAGCCGGTGAGGTTGACCGCGGAAAATTTAATGGTTCTTTGATCCGTCATGGACGCGGAAAGACCGGAGCTGCCGACGCCCACTGAAGCGCCGAATGAGGCGGCAAGCTCGTATTGAAGCGTCTGGGAGTTCGTCGGGTCATTACTGCTTTCAAGAAAAGGCGACGAGACCGCGATATAAAGCGCTTTGGGCTGATCGAGGGTAAAGCTCGCGCTCGCCGTCTGATCGCCGACCGCGGAATTGGTCTGATCGCCCGAGCCGGGAAGATCAAAGACGGTTTCAGGCAGGACCGAAGCCACGATCTGCCGGTTGACATCAAAGACCTGGAAACCATAGGCATAATAAAGATAAGAAGTCGAATCGAACGGCCGCTTCAAATTCACTTGGACAGGCCCGGCTCCGGCTGTAAACCGGAAAAAATCAACATCTCCGGCCGGATAAATCGTGCCTTTATACACAAGACTGGCGGTCATCGAGGAGGCGGTCTGAAAACCGTCGTTCGGCTCATAAGAATCCGAATCGGCAAAAGCCCAGGAGCCGATGCCGTGCGCCCCGAAAGCCGCATTGATAGAAGCGTCATAGCGGCCCGCGCTGGTGGTAATTAATGCCTCGTATAAAGCCTGGAAGCTGTCGGGAAAATAAAAGAGAGCGTCGCGGACCAGATTTTTAGCGGCGGACGATCCAAGGGAGGCGCGCAGGTCCCAGAGGGACCCGGAAACGATCAAGCTGTCGTCGTGAACCTCGCCTTTCCAGTCATTCGGATATTTTTTCTTTGGTGATTGGAAAAGCTCGCGCGTCAGATAAAGCCCTTGGTCCGGTTGGTCGGGAAAAGCCCATTCGCCGAATTTGGTCTTGGCATGAGCCGGGTAAACAGAGGCCAGGGCGTCCAGAGCGAAAAAGTCTGATAGGGCCTCGGACATGGCTCCGTCCTGGCCGAAGTTGGCGATATTATAAATATGATCAACAACCAAATGGGTGTATTCATGAAAAATAACATCCGTGGCCAGGGCCGTATTGCGGCCGGAGTTGAGGTCCCCGCCTTCTCCAAAAAGGAAGATATCCATCTCCGGATCAAAAAAAGCGCCGACTAGGCTGTTGCCGAAATTGACATGTAGAACAGCCGGCCTGGTGGAAAGAACCTGGCCGTAGCGCTCATTGTCGTCGGCAAAATAGCCGTATATTTCACCCACATGTTTCAAAGCATTGGCCGCGGTGAAATTCAAGCCGCCGATTGTCTCGATTTTCCAGATGGCGGCATCATAGCCGATGGTTGCTGTATCGTCACGGTCGCTGGCCCCCCCGACAATGATTCGTCCCGAACTGTCAATAGCCGCCCGGTAACCCCCATCCGGCCCGCCGCCTCCTGCCGCGTTGTTGTGGGTAAAAACGCCGTAGACCCCGAAACCGCTGTCCAGGCTGCCGCCGGAATTCAAGCGCCAGACAGCCATGTCGCTGTCGGTTCCGTTGGAGCTTTGCCCAACGACAATGATTCTCCCGGAGGAATCTTTAGTAATGCCCCACCCCCAATCAAAAGCATTGCCGCCCGCAGCATTGTTATGGGTAAAAACCCCGCTGGTTCCAAAACTGCTGTCCAGACTGCCGTTGGAATTCAATCGCCAGACCGCTAAGTCAAAAGTTGTGCCGAAGCTGGTTCCCGCTACAATAATTCTGCCGGAGTTATCCAGGACAACGTCGTTTCCCTGGTCAAAGTTATTGCCGCCGGCCGCGTTGTTATGCACAAAAACGCCGTTAGTGCCAAAACTGCTGTCCACGCCCCCGGTTGACAGAACCATCCAGACGGCAAGGTCAGCATCAAAGATGCCCAAGGTGCCCAAGCTGCCCCCCGCAACGATGATTTTGCCTGAGTTGTCCAAGACAATGCCATAGCCTGCGTCAGCGCCGCCCCCGCCGGCGGCATTGTTATGGAGAAAACGGCCCGGCGTCACGGCGTCTGTGGCGAAGGTCGTATCCAAAGCCGATCCATCTGCTTTAATTTTCCATATAGCCATGTCTAGGGTGACGCCGTTCGAACTGGTTCCCGCGACGACAATTTTATTTGAGCTGTCAACCACAACGTCATATCCCGAATCAAAACCGCCGCCGGCTCCGGCCGCGGTGAAATAGCCATCACCGCTGAAGCCGTTGTCAAGACTGCCGCCGGAATTCAGTCGCCAGACCGCAAGGTCATAATTTGCGCCGTTATAGCTGGTTCCCGCGACAATGATGCGTCCTAATGAGTCGAAAGCCAGGGCATAGCCGTAGTCGTTGAGATTAGCCGCATCGTCATAAACATAGACGCCGTTGCTTGCGAATGTTCTATCCGAGGTTCCATCCGCGTTAAATCTCCACACCACCATCTCCGAATTATTGGCGGTTCTTGAACTATAACCCACGGCAACAATCCTTCCGGAAGGATCCAGCGCAACATCACGGATAACATCTTCCATGTTTACAGCCGCAGCGCCGTCGTAAGTGATTACGCCGTCGGAATCAAAAAACCTGATCTCCGGAGAGCCGGTCACGTCCGCTGCCTGAATCAAGCAGTTTATTTGATTTACTTTGTACCCGGTTTCATTTCCCGGACCATTAGTGCTGTTAGAAACAAGGCGCGCGTCAATCTGGGTTCCGGATGAAGGGAAGCTGGCAAAGGCGGTTTTGTTCTGGCCGGAATAAGCCGCGAGCCTTCGGCCGGAAACCGGTTGAAGGACCTCGACAAAATCCAAATCCTCCTGGGTGAACCTTTCGGTTTCTCCCGAGGCCTGGTACCCGACATCAAACTGATTGAAGCGCACGCTTGAAAAAACCGTATTGGCCGGGCAGGTAAAACTTTGGGTCAATTTGGAATTTACCGGATAAGGCGAGACGCTTGACGAGGAAACGCTGATCGCCCTCCAGTCTGCCCCGCCTTTCATGTAAATGGCGTTGGAATTTTTTTCGTCAACAACCACAGCGTAGGTTGTTCGTAAAACCGCAAAAAGGCTTTGCGTCGCATCATAGTCTGTCCCGGCATTATAACTGCCGTCCGCGGCAGTCGGAAGCACGAGAAAGCTTGTCCCATCCGATTTCCTTTGGAAAACCTCAAGGCCCCTGATCGCCCCAAGCTGGCCATTGCCGCCTTCATTGGGGTCTCTCTGGAAATGGCGCAGTTTGGCCGCGGCCGATCTTAAATCATTGACCGCGCCGACGATCTCGCCGGAGTGCGCGTCAACATAAACGCTCCATAAACCAAAAGAGGGAACGAGGGAACGAGGGAATGAGGGAACGAGGGGGCTGGGGCCGTGCCAGCGGAATTTAAATTTCCAGGCAAGCCGGGCCTTACCCTTTTTACGGGGATCAAGCCCCTCTTCAAAGCGTTTAGGCAGATAGACCAGCTCCCCTTTGATTCCGGAAATCATTCTGCCTTTGGCCCAGTCGCGCACGACTGTGGCCAGGGCTTCGGTTTCTAGAATCTTTGGTTTCGGCTCAATGCCCACCACACCTGAGTCCAAACTGGAAAAGGCCGCGAAAACTTCATTGGCCGGGCTCAGATGGGCGCTGGCCCGTGAAAATTCCACCGGGATGCCGTTATAGCGCTCCTTAAATAAGATGTTTCTTTCGCCCGGTCCTTTATGGTCTTGCTCAAGCTCGAGGTTCAGTTTTTCCTTTATATATGCATCGCCGGCCGGACCAAAAGCCGAAGGCGCGTAAGTTCTGGCTTCTTCCGGCGGATTGAAAAAAAGTTTCCTGTTCGTCTTGATGAAATCCGACGCAACGTCCCTGGGGTCGCGGCCGCGTTGAGGCGCGGACCTAAAACCGTGCGCGCCTCTTAATTCTTGGGTTTCTTCGTCTAAACGAAATTGGGATTTGTTTTTATCGGTAAAACCGGATTTGAGTCTGCTTATTTCATCTTGGGCCGCGCGCTTGCGCTCAAAAGCATTGGGCGGCTGGGCGCATATAAAGGAGACAGGAGACAGGAGACAGGAGATAGTCAAAATAAAATAAATTTTATTCACTGGGGATATTTATATCAAAAACGGAGCTTGAATTTTTTTGCCAATTCCCGCTTGATATCCTTTTTTTTGATCTCTTCCCTTCGGTCCGGGCCTGTTTTGCCTTTGGCCAGGGCCAAGGTCACCTTGACCAGACTGCGCTCATTGACATAAATCTCAAGAGGGACCTTTCTTGAGAAGAAGTTTTCTGGTGCGCGTGGGATTGGCGCCGGAGAAACCGGACGAGTCATGGACATAAGGGGCAATGTGGCAGTTTAAAAGCCAGCATTCGTTGCCTTTGAAAACAGCATAGCTGTCAGCCAGGGCAATCTGGCCGTTTTTCGCCGATTTTGTTTCGCTTCCGGTCAGGACGATTCCGGCCTCGATGGTTTCCAGAATTTCAAAACGATGAAAAGCCTTGCGGTTGGCCGCGAGGATTTTTCTTTTTTCCGTTTTTGTCATAAAATTTTGCGTGCCCACGAGAGGACTCGAACCTCCACAGCCTTTCGGCCATACGGTCCTGAGCCGTACGCGTCTGCCAGTTCCGCCACGTGGGCAAAATAAACTATGATTATGTAAATTAGTTTAGAAAAGAAAAAGCACGGAGGAATAAACCATGAAACTAATCGGCGTCATCGAAATGTTCAATCGCGGTATCGGAATCATTATTTCAAGGATCGTTCCCGTCGCGCTGGTGCGGCTGATCCATATTTTTATCGCCATGGCTGTCGGGGCCTGGGGATCAAGAGGCCTTATGGAGGCCCTGCGGGCGGCTTCTCCCGAAGGCATGCCGGTCGGACCCCACAACATTCAGGAGGTCCTCGCCAGCCTGCCGCAGGAGCAGGTTTTTGACGCCGTGCTTTCACCGGCTTTATGGATAGCCGTGGTTGTAAATATCATCGTCTTTCTGTGGGCCCAGGCCGCTCTTTATCTGGCCCTTTATCCCAATGCTAAAAATCCCGCATAGGGCGAGCCGCGCTCTCTGGCCGGCGTTCTCGTAGGAGCAGTGGGGCTGATGTTTCCTTTGATCGTAGTCAATGTGTGTTATGGGGCCTTGACCCTGCTTGGGTCTTTGCTTCTAGTGATTCCCGGAATTTGGCTGTCCGTGAAATATTCTTTCAGCCCAATTTTGTTGGTTGTCGAGGATCAAACCGCTTTCGGCGCCCTGGGCCGATCGAGCGATCTGGTCAAGGACTTTTGGTTCGGCGTTTTCGGGCGCCTTTTTCTTCTTATCATTATCGTTTATCTCGGCGGTTTCCTATTTAGCAGAATTCCTTTTGTCGGCCCGGTCATCAGCGGCCTTATTTTTCCGCCTTTGCTTGCCGCCTGCCAACTGGCTATGGTTGAGAGTTTAAGGGAAATCAAAACCGCCCCCGCCCCGGAAGCTCCGGCGGCACAAACCCCTGCTGTTTAAATATTAAGGCGCAGTTCGGCAGGCCGCGGCTGTATAATTTTCCAAAGCCTGGCCGATGGTTTCGGCATATTTGACGGCAAAATCCTGATCCCATCCGAGAAGCTCTTCCTGCCAAGGAAAAATAGGATAGCCTGATTCGATCAAAATCGAGGGGACGGTTGTTTCTCTGGCCACATAAAGATCGCCCCACAAAACTCCGTTATTGGGAATCAAAAGATCGTTTCTTTTATTTAAAAATTCCGCCAATGTCCGGGCCAAAGAAAGAGATCCAAGATGATAGTAATAGACCGAACTTCCCCAGGGGCCGCCCTTAAAAGGATCGGCCCACGCGGAAAAATCATTGCAGTGAATGGAAATAAAAAGATCGGCGCCTGTTTCGCGGGCCATGGTTACGCGGCCATCAAGACCAACGCCTTGATCTTCGGCCGCGCGAGTCAAAGACACTTTTGCCCCCATCTCTTCCAGCCGCTTTTTCACGCCAAGGCTCAATCGCAGGTTCATCTGCTGTTCCGGCGTGCCGGACGGCGCCAGGGCGCCCAAGTCTTTGGCGCCGCCATGGCCGGGATCAAGAAGAATATTAAGCCCTTCGAGATTGCGCGGCGGCAGGCTCAGTGTCGGTTTCACCCTCGCCCCGGCCCTCTTCCCCCGCTCGCCTCGCCGGCGAAGCCCGGCGGGAGAATGAGGAGCGGGCGGGCGGGCGGCAGGTGCAGCGCTTTCGGAAGGAGCTGGTGGACATCGTCCGCGGCGCAATCGCAAAGCGATGCCCCCGGCCTTTGCATCAGCCCAATAACCCCACCAAAGCGGTTTTGAAAGCTCAAGGTTGATGTCCACTTCGTCTTGCTGGGGTATGTTCCAGGTTACGCTCTCAATCGCCGAAGCCTGTCCGCCGGATTTATAAGGAATCCAGTTTAAATGGATTCGGGAATTGAAAATTCTCAAACGCAGATGCCGGGCGTCTTCCTCTTCGATCAAAAAGGGAAGCCTTGAATTTCCCGGCCAGCCGACCTGCAATACGGTTTCAGGGGGGGCGGTTTCCGTGCTTTCCCGCACCTCGATCGAGTCAATGACTGCCGGCTGGGAAAAAAATTTTTCCTCGGTTACTTCGCGCGAATCAATCCAGCCGGAAACAGCCCCGGCCAGCCGCAGGCGGTAAAAGTTCCCCTTCGCGGCGTCCGCGGTCAAAATGGTTGCCGCCGGCAGGCTGAACCAATAACTGCCGGCCCGGGCATCCGCTAAAATTTTTGCCGGGGAAACCGTGACGCGCAGGGTTTTGGGCCATGCCCCGGCTTTGGACGTGTGGATTTTTCGCTTTGTCTTAAGCTTTAAAGAGGCGCCCATGGAATCTTTGAAATATACCAGAAGCTCTCCCCGGCGGACGGCTTTAAAAGCGCGCGGAGCGGCTAAAAATCTGGCCTCATATAAGCCCGGCCTGGTTTCTTGCATCGAACTTTTTGCGCTAAGCGAGGTGATTTTGTAAGAGGCCCGGCCGCCGGCCGCCGCCTGAAAAGAAATTATCAGGGTTTCGCCGGGTAAAATTTCCGTCACGGCCGCTTTCGGCTCAAGAGACGAAAGTATCTGCTTTTTCGCGTCTTTGGGGGCGGGCTTATCCAGCCTGATCGTCCTGGCGGCAGTCGGCGCCAGCCCCGGTGCCGTGGCCGCTGCAATCTGAAAATTTTCCCCGTCCGCCGAGCTGATGGAAATATAAGCCATAAACGACCCTGTCCGAAACACGGAAACTTCCTGATTGTTAATCCAGACGGATTGGCGGTTGTCGGAAGCTTTGCCGGCCACAATCACGCCTTTGGCGCCGCTGGGAAACAAATCCCCTTCCTTGGGCCTGGTTAAAACAATAGGCGGCTGCGGAACGGCCGGAGGAACTTGGCCTGCGACCGGCCCGGCGCAACATAAAAAAAGAATCAAACTTAACATCTTCATCATTCACATTTTAAGATAATGGGATGATGTCTTTGATTTTGCGGGTTTTGCTGAAACTGCGCTTCGCGGTAATAGCCGCCATAGCCGTCATTGCCGCTGCCATCATGCTCAGCCGCGAAATGGCTCAGCTGCCCCAGCTTCCCCGGGTAAAATTTTGGGAGCCGGCCATGGGCTCCAAGCTTTTTGACCGGCACGGCAGGCTGATCTTTGAATTTGCCGTGGAAAAAAGGGATTATCTGCCGCTGGAGCTTATCCCCAAACACGCCCGTGACGCTTTCGTGGCCATCGAGGACGAGAGGTTTTTCGAGCATTGGGGAATTGATCCTAGGGCCATTGCCCGGGCCGTGGTGGCCAATTTTCTCCACGGCCGCATGGTCCAGGGCGAGCTCGAGCGATGCTCTGGTCACGGGGTCTATGGGGTCAGCGAAGGGGCGCGCAATTTCTTCGGCAAAGACATTTCGCAAATCGGCGCGCCGGAGGCGGCCCTCCTGGCGGGGCTGGTCAAAGCGCCGGCCAATTATTCGCCGTGGAAAATGCCGGAAGCGGCCAGGACCCGCGCCAGGGTGGTTTTGCGGCGCATGGCTGACCTTGAATTCATCTCCTCGAACGAGCACGCTCTTGCATCCGGCCAGGAAATTTTTATCACCAGCCGCAGTTCTGCTGCCCTGCCCCCGGCTTTCGCCCATTTTATCGAGTATGTGCGCCAGGACGTGGAGGAGCGCTACTCTCCCGAACTGCTGTGGAAGGGAGGCCTGGAAATTCATACCACCATTGATATGAAACATCAGGAAAAAGCTTTCAGCGTTTTTACCAACGCCATGGAGGATTTCGACAAATCCCGCGCCGAATGGGAAAAAAACCGGGGCAATGTGGCCTTTGCCACTTCAACTTTGAAAATAGAAGGCGCTTATCTGGCCCTGGAAGCCAAAACCGGCGAAATTTTGGTTTGGATCGGAGGAAGGGATTTTCGGACATCCCAATTCAATCACGTCAATCAATCCCAACGCCAGCCGGGAAGCGCTTTCAAGCCTTTCGTCTGGCTGGCCGCCATCAACCAAGGAGCTACCCCGGCCAGCCTTTATGATGACCTGCCCCTGGCCTACACTTATGACGGAAAAAATTGGCGGCTGGTGGAAGGCTCGACCGATTTTTACACCATTCTTCAGGCCACGGCAACTTTGGCTCCGGAAATGGCCTGGGTTCCCGGCAATTTTGACGGCAAATATTTGGGCAAAATCACCCTGAGGCGCGCCTTGGCCGCCTCAAGAAACCTTGTTTCCATCCGGCTGGTTGATCAAGCCACGCCCAGGCGCGTCGTGAATCTGGCGCATAAAGCCGGCATCCAGTCTAAAATCGAACCGGTGCTTTCCCTGGGTCTGGGAACCGCGGTAATTCCTCTTATTGATCTGGTGGGCGCGTATCAAACTTTCGCCAATTTCGGCATCCATGCCAGGCCCAATCTTATCCGGCGCATCGTCAACGCTTCATCCGGAGCGGTCCTTGAAGAAAACCGGCCCGTTCTTTCCGAGGCCTTACCCCCGAGTGAAACCTTTGTCCTGGTTGATATGATGAAAAGCGTGGCTTTGGAAGGAACTGCCAGGCGGGCCGGCCGGGCGATCGCCCGGCCTTTGGCCGGCAAAACCGGCACCACCCAGGACAACCGGGATCTTTGGTTTGTCGGGTTTACTCCGGACGTGGCAGCCGGCGGTTGGATGGGCTACGACAATTTCGAGCCTTTGGGCAAAAAAGACGTGACCGGCGGCTCCACGGTCGTTCCCTGGTGGATAGAGGCGTCCAAGCCTATCATGGAAAGCTATCCCAAGCGCGATTTCGGCCCGCCGCCGGACGGCGTTGTTTACCAGAAGATATGCGCCTTCAGCGGTCTTTTGGCCAGGGCGCGCTGTCCCAAAACAAGGCTTGAGGTGTTTTTAAAAGACAACCAGCCCGCGGCTTTTTGCGACGCCGATGTCCACGAACAGCAGGCCATTGTCAGACCGGAAAATCTTCAGCTCAAGACCACGGCTGAAATGCTTGAAGGCGGGGAAATTGAAAATCAGGACGCCGAGGAAGACGACGAGCCTGTTGTTTTGATTGATCATGACCATAATAAAAAGGCGGACGAACAAAAAGAAACGCCTCAAGATAACGAATCAAATAATGAGGAGGAAACGAGCGATGAATAAAATTGCCACGATCATATCGCGCGAAATTTTGGACTCGCGCGGCAATCCCACGGTGGAAGCCGAGCTTCGGCTTTCGGACGGCCGCCGGGTTCTGGCTTCGGCGCCGTCCGGCGCTTCCAAGGGAGTTCATGAAGCCCTGGAACTGCGCGACAACGATGCCAAGCGCTTTGGCGGCCTGGGTGTTCTTGATGCCTGCGCCGTGATCAAAGACAAAATCGCGCCGGTCATTGAAGATATGGACCCCGTCAATTTGCAAGAAATTGACCGGCATCTATGCAGTCTGGATGGGACGCCGAACAAATCGTCCCTCGGCGCCAATGCTACGCTGGCCGTAAGCCTAGTTGTCGCCAAGGCCGGGGCCCTTTTGCGGGGCAAACCGCTCTACCTGCATCTGGCTGATCTTTTTGGAACAACCCCGGTCAGACTGCCGACTCCCATGTTCAACGTCATCAATGGGGGCCGCCATGCCGACAACAATCTTGCGGTCCAGGAATTCATGATCGTGCCCGGGGCAACGGATAGTTTCCGGGAAGCTCTGCGCGAGGCGGCGGAGATTTTCAAAAACCTTAAAAAAATCCTTACTGAAAGAAAAGACTCAACCGCAGTGGGCGACGAAGGAGGTTTCGCCCCGCGCGATTTGGACGGCCCCATGGAAGCCATGGAGCTTTTGCTCGAAGCGGCCGGCCGCTCGGGCCATGAAAAAAACGTGCGCCTGGCCCTGGACCTTGCGGCCAGCGAATTTTATGACGATGGCGGGTACCGTCTTTATCCGGCAAAATCGCCCTTGTCTTACGCTGAAATGACCGCGGAACTTATCGAGTGGGTCAAGCGCTATCCGGTCATCAGCTTTGAAGACGCCCTGGGCCAGGACGACTGGGACGGCTGGGCATATCTGACCAAAGAAATAAAGGCGCGCGACGGCCACGACGGCTTTAAAGCGCCGCTTCTGGTGGGAGACGACCTCTTTGTCACCAATCCCTCAAGGCTCCAGCGCGGCATTGATTCGAACACGGCTACGGCTATTTTAATCAAGCCCAACCAGATCGGCACGATCACGGAAACGGCCGAGGTTATCTGCCTGGCCAAAGCGAGCGGCTTTGCCACTATCGCCTCCCACCGCTCCGGCGAAACCGAAGACGCGGCCCTGGCCCACATCGCCGCGGGCCTGGGAACCGACGGCCTTAAAACCGGCTCGGTCAGCCGAAGCGAACGCCTGGCCAAATATAACGAACTTTTAAGAATAGAGGAGGAGCTGGGCCCGGGGAAATACCGGGGTCCCCAGGCGTTATCCCAGAAATCCCCCGAGGGAATTTCTAAGTCATAAGTCTGAAGCTTGAAGTATGAAAAGAAGTCCTATACCAGGCACGGGCACATATTGCGCTTTTGGCTGAGGCGATTTTGACCAGGATCGAAGCGGCCCGCAGCGAGCATACCCGAAGGTATGTAAGTGAGGACGCGCAAAGAGCCTGGTCAAAATCGCCTCAGCCCCTCTGGGGAGACCCCATTTTCGGCCGGCTGCGTCGTTGCGCCTTCGCTTACGTGCCACAGGGGCACGCCGCGCTCGGCGCGCCTAGCATCCGGCTCAAAACTGGGGTCTCCAAAAGCGCAATATGTGCCCGTGCCTGGTATAACATCATCCTATGCGCCGGCTGACGCCAAAAAATAAACTTTATTTTATCGCCCTGGCCCTGCCGGTTGCCCTGGCTTTTTTTTGGTCGGGCCGCGACGCGGTCCAGCTCGTCAAAAACCTGCGCAAAATACAGAGCCTCGATCGTTTGATCGAGGCCAGGCTCGCGGAAAAAAAGATTCTCGAAGAAGAGCTGGCTTTGCTGGAAAAAGGCGACAAGGCTTCCTGGAAACAGGTCTATCGCCAGGAAGCCTTCGCCCTTCTTCCCAACGAGATTGAATACAGATTCAGCGATAAAGAGTAAAATAAAATCCAACGAACCCCCTCCCCCTCGATGGGGGAGGGCAGGGTGGGGGTGGAAAATTGGTAAAAGTCACGTTTCTTAATAAGGGGGTATATATGAAGAGCTTCTTGTTTGTTTTCACCGGGGCCGCGCTTCTTTTCGGAATATCCGGCACGCTTCAAGCGCAAGACGAGGCCCTGAAAATTCTTTTTGACGGAACCGGCGTCAAAAAGGCGGCCTGCAATAAAAAACCGTTCACCGGCAAAGAAGAACCTGATGCCGGCGCTTCGCCGTGCGCCACCCCTCTTCACAGCACCACCCCGCCGGTCCACCAATGGCTGGTCTATCAGGCAAAATTTATCTGGTCAAATCCCGAAATTGATTCTTTTCTGCCTTCAGAATGGTCGAATGATTCCGGGTCCCTTGACTCATTTCCGATCCTTTATGGGACAAAGCACGAAGACACCGAAACAAGCGATGTCTGGGCCGGATGCTGTCCGCCGCGCCAGGGATGCCGTCCTTATTGCAATCATTTTTGGAATGCCGATGGCGGTCCGGATGACGGCCTTTACGCCTGCTGGAACGGCGCCTGGGACGGCGCAAATTGCGAACGCAAACACTGGGACAGCGCATACCGCAGAGCGCAAAAACTTTGGGATGAAGAGGTTTTGCCGCGCTATAATTCCGGCGACAAAGCCGCGGCTTATTATTGGCTGGGCCGCATCGCCCACCTGCTCGGCGACATAAGCGTTCCCGCCCATGTTCACAAAGACGTTCACATCAGCGATTCTTATGAACATTATATGGCCGAGCGCAACGGCGACGTCCCTAATGATTACAATTTCAAACAATGGAAAGCAGGCGGGTCAGGCTATGCGCCCGCGCCGGGGGACAGCCTCTACGACCTGTTTTACGACATGGCGGAAATAACCGATGATTTTGACAGCAATGACTCGAGCGGCGACCTTCCGGAGCACCGCGAAGGCCACGCCGGCGCCTGGGAAACACAGCACGGCGCCTGGGGCTGGCATGACGTATCTTACGCGGAATGCCGAAGGCACGGAAACGTCTTGATGCCCGAGGCCATGAAACACCTCGCCGGAGTCTACCGGCTCTTTTGGGAAACCACCCACCCGGACGACCGGGCCGCCACGGCCCTGGGGCAAGCGCCCCAGCCTTAGCCGTTTTTTGTCATTGCGAGAAGTCCCGGCGCGAGCCGGGGCGACGAAGCAATCTCATTAAAGGCACACAAAAAATTTGGGGGTGGATGGCGGAATGGTAGACGCTACGGACTTAAAATCCGTTGGCCGCAAGGCCGTGAGGGTTCGACTCCCTCTCCGCCCACTTTTCACTTTCTCCTAAATCCTATCTCCTATCTCCTGACCTAACTTCCGAGAGTTGAATCGTCACCCCCGCGAAGCCTGTCCCCGCGTAGGCGGGGAGCGGGGGTCCAGTTTCCGACGAAGCCTGGATTCCCGCTTCCGCGGGAATGACGGCAAAGAGCTTAAGTGAACGCCATTCGGGTCAGACCCCTTTTGCTTGACCCCGTTTGCTTAAGCTCCTGCCGCAGGGGGGGCTTGAAAATTTATGGCGGCGGCAAACCGAGAAAACGGGTGCGATCCCTGGGGCGCGGATGGGAACAAAACTCCCCGCACATATCAAAGTACGAGAGATTAAAGATAGAACCAGCAATACCTGCAAAAGCGCCGACATTCATCATGGCCGTTTGGGCTTCCTGCGGATTAAAGCAGGCGAGGCTCATCAGCCGCCGGCCATAATCATCAACCTTCAATTCCTGCTGTTGCGCCAGCGATGAAAACGCGGACTCTCCAGCGAGTGCCCAAAAACAATGTGCGCCATCTCGTGTCCGATAATGAAAGCAAACTGGTCGGCGCTTTGAAAGATCTCCAGGGTGAGATTGAAGGTTAAAATGTGCCATGCGTCCTGCTCCGGTTGCGAGTCGGTCGCAAGTCCTGTTTGAGGAATTGTCCTTAAAAACCCCGGCAAATTCCGGGCAAAAACAAAGCCCCCCGCCTAACGGCGGGGGGCTTGAAAGAGCAGAATTTCGGATTTAGGACTATATCCTATCTCCTATATCCTATCTCCTAATTAGTACATGTCTCCGCCGTGACCCGGCATAGGAGGCATTTTGTCTTTCTTCTCAGGCAGGTCGGTCACCATGCACTCCGTTGTCATCAGTAATCCGGCGATGGACACCGCGTTTTGGAGAGCGGCGAGCTCGACTTTAACGGGATCAACGATTCCGGCTTTCACCAGATCGCAATACTCGCCAGTTGAGGCGTCAAGGCCCCAGGTCTCGCCCAAGGACATCACTTTCTCGACAACCACGGGGCCGTCTAGGCCCGAGTTCCAAGCAAGCTGTCTCAAGGGTTCCTGCAGAGACCTTTTGACGATGTTGATGCCGGTCTGCTCATCCGGGGACGCGCCTTTCATGTTGTCAAGAATTTTGGAGCAGCGCAGAAGCGTTGTTCCGCCGCCCGGGACGATGCCTTCTTCCACGGCCGCTTTGGTGGAGTTCCTGGCGTCCTCGACCTTGAGCTTTTTAGATTTCATTTCGCTCTCGGTCGCGGCGCCGACGCTCACCACAGCCACGCCGCCGGAAAGCTTGGCCAGGCGCTCTTCGAGCTTTTCCTTGTCATAATCGGACGTGGTGTCCTTGATTTGACGGCGGATCTGCTCGACGCGCTTTTTGATCTCGTCTTTGGGTCCGGAGCCGCCCACGATCGTCGTGTTTTCCTTGTCAACGACAACGCGTTTGGCTTTGCCCAGCATGTCTATATTCGCGTTCTCAAGCTTGAAACCAAGCTCTTCGGAAATGACTTTTCCGTCGGTCAGAGTCGCGATATCCTGGAGCATTTCCTTTCTTCGGTCGCCAAAGCCCGGGGCTTTGACCGCGGCGCACTTCAAGGTGCCGCGCAGTTTGTTGACGACCAGGGTGGCCAGGGCTTCGCCTTCCACATCCTCAGCGAGGATCACGAAAGGTTTGCCGGTCTGCACGACTTTCTCCAATACGGGCAGAAGGTCGTTCATGGCCGAGACTTTTTTGTCGGAAATGACGATGTAGGGGTCCTCAAGGACCGACTCCATACGTTCCGCGTCGGTGACGAAATAAGGGCTGATCCATCCGCGGTCGAACTGCATGCCTTCCACGACCTCAAGGGTCGTTTCGGCGGATTTGCCTTCCTCAACCGTGATGACGCCTTCGTGCCCGACTTTCTCCATGGCTTCGGCGATCAGGTTTCCCACTTCCTTGCTGTTGGAGGAAATGGTGGCGACCTGCGCCTTTTCTTCCTTTGTTTTGACCGGTTTGGCCATGCGGCGGACCTCTTTTACCACCGCTTCGCAGGCCTTTTCGATTCCGGAACGAACCTGAACCGGATTGGCCCCCGCGGTGATGTTTTTTAAGCTCTCGCCGACCAGGCTCTGGGCCAAGATAACGGCCGTTGACGTGCCGTCGCCGGCAATATCATTGGTTTTGGTCGCCACTTCCCGCAGAAGCTGGGCGCCCATGTTTTCCATCGAGTCTTCGAGTTCGATCTCTTTGGCCACGGTCGCGCCGTCGTCGGCGTGAACCGGACTGCCGAATTTTCTGTCCAGCAGGACATGACGGCCCCTGGGACCCAGGGTAACGCGGATGGCGCTGGCCATTTTGTCAACGCCGGCTTTCAATTGTTTTCTAGCTTCATCGCTGTAACTTATCTGTTTTGCCATTATTAATCCTCCTTTATCTGGATTCCGGCTTGCGCCGGAATGACAATTTACTCAAGGATTCCAAGGATGTCTTCCTGGTGGCATACCAGATGGTCCACATTATCAATCTTTACCTCGGTGCCTGAATACTTTCCGTAAAGGACCCGGTCGCCTGCCTTGACATCCATGGGCAAGAGTTTTCCTTCGTCGCTCACCTTGCCTTTTCCCGCGGCCACGATCTCTCCCTCCTGCGGCTTTTCTTTAGCCGTGTCGGG
>JACQWW010000127.1 GCA_016209025.1 Elusimicrobiota bacterium
GACCTTAGACTTCAGACTTAAAATTCATACTTCAAGCTTAAGACTTAAGACTTCAAAAATTCCCAAAGGGAATTTTTGGGCGTGTTGGGTCTAAAACATCGCGTAGAAGGCGAATTTCTTCAGGACTAGGTTCCGGCGCAACTTTTACATTTTGCCTGACAGCCAGAAGCCAACCGACTGATTTCTTAACTTCCTCCACCGCGACTCCGGGATATACCGTGGTTAGAGTCAGTTCCCTTGACGAACCGTCCGGTTCCAAAATACCCATATCCGTGATAACCTTAAGCGGCCCAGCCCCCGGCAAGCCCAGCTCCTGGCGGGTTTTATCGCGCATATTATGGCCGGTGCTGGTTATAAAATCAACATGCTCAGGAAAAGTTTTAAGCCCTAGTTTGGAAATGACCAATGTCCTTTGGGCATGACAAGCGATTTCCGAAGCTCCGCCGGAACCGGGCAAGCGGACATTAGGCTTGGCATAATCGCCGATAACTGTCGTATTGATGTTGCCATAGCGGTCAATCTGGGCGCCGCCTAAAAATCCCACCTGGATTTTGCCGTTTTGAAGAAAAAGCTGAAAAACATCGGCCATACCACAGATCATAAGCGAACCGGTAACCAAAGCAGGATCCCCGATGGAAGGCGGCACCCGATCAGGAACAGCTCCGATAGCGCCCGATTCATAAATAAGAATCAGATTAGGAGCGTGGGTGGCGCGCGCTAGATTGCAGGCCAGATTAGGTAGGCCGATGCCGACGAATACGACCTCGCCGTCTTTAAGCTCACGGGCAGCCATAACGGTCATCATCTCAGCGCGGGTGAAACCGTCTCTAATACCCATAATTCACTCCCGCGCAAATCTTCGGCTTTGCCGTCAGTCTTTCTACTAGGTCCGGCTGCTTTGTCATATAAGCTTTACGGCCGGAAACGCCGCTGATAAAATCATTAAGATAAGCTTCCAGCTTTGCCTTATCCCTGGCCACCGCGTCCCATTTGACGTAAAAATCATTATCCCGGTCATAATAACCTTGGGCATAAGAAGGATGGGCGCCCCAAGGCTCGACCACCACCGCGTCAACGATAAGGCCGGGAATCAGGGTCCGGTTAGGATCCGACCGGATCAAGTCTTCATCAGCCAGTTCCTCAATAACGACGATGACTTTTTTTGAAGCGAAGGCCGCCTCTTTTTGCACCCCCATCAAACCCCAGATTTGCGTGTTGCCTTGGGAGTCGGCGCGCTGGGCATGGATGATCGCGACATCGGGACGCAAAGCCGGGACAGCGGCAAGCACTTCTGCGGTAAAAGGGCAGGACACTTTTTTTATTTTAGGATTGACTGCCGGAAGATCGGTGCCGGAATAATTTCGCATAGGCCAAAAAGGAAGATTTGCCGCGCCGGCTGAAAACCGCGCCACCATGCCGAAGTGAGAATATTCTTCGATCTCAAGACTTCCGGCCTCGACCGCTCTGCGGAAAGCGTGAAGCGAGCCTATCCCGGGATTTCCCGCCCAGCTGAAAATCATTTTTTTGGCGCAGCCTGCCGCGATCATTTGGTCATAAATAAGATCGGGAGTCAGTCTAACCAACGTCAAATCGCGCTTTTTTTGTCTGATAATTTCATGCCCCGCGGCAAAACAAATCAAATGGGTAAAACCTTCGATCACCACTATGTCCCCGTCTTTGACAAAATCAGCCACCGCCTCTTTCATTGTTTTAACTTTGGATCGTGATTGACTGTTTTTTTTCATCATCTACCTAATTTACCCAATCTACTACACACGGCAGTAAATTCTGAGCGGGTTTGCTCGTATCCCCCGTAGCGGAGAGGAGGCTCCGTCCCGCTAAGGGCGGGATGGAGGGGAACCACGGGAGGGTTCCCATCGGGGTCCGGGGAGGACGAGCAAACCCGCTTAGAATTTACTGCCACATCCACTACTCCATTATCGTCTGGCTCTGCTCCCGCATGAATTGGGCCACATAATAAGGCCCGCAGCCGCCTTTGCCGCTGGAACCGGAGCCTTTCCAGCCGCAGAAAGACTGCACTCCGGGCCAGGCGCCGGTCGTAGCGCCCGTGGCCCTATTGGCATAGCAAACACCGGCTTCGATCTCATTAAAAAAAGTCTCGATTTCTTCAGACTCCTGGCTGAAAATCCCGGCGGTAAGGCCGAACTCGGCCTTGTTGCTTTCCTTAATGGCTTCTTCCAGGCTTGAAACCCGGCCAAGGCAAAGGACGGGAACAAAAAGCTCCTCAAGCCAGAGAGGATGATCCAAGGGAAGTTCGATAATCGTCGGCTCGACAAAATAACCTCTGGCAAAAATGCCGCCGGTCAATCTTTTGCCGCCGGCAAGCACCTTCTCACCTTTTTTGGCTGTTTCCATGGCTTGAACGAATTTATCCACCGCCGCCTGATTGATGACCGGTCCGAAAAAAACGTCGCGCTCGGTAGGATCGCCGATTTTCATGGCTCGGGTTTTATCTATCAGCTTTTCAATAAACTTCGCGGCCGCTTTATTATCAACATAAACCCGCGAACAGGCGCTGCATTTTTGGCCTTGAAGGCCGAAGGCGGAACGTATGACGCCCTGGGCCGCTTTATCAAGGTCGGCAGTGCGCGTCACGATGGCCGGATTTTTACCGCCGAGTTCCATTAAAACCGGCTTGACCCATTGTGTCGAGAATTCCTTATGGAGCTTCATGCCAAGTTTCTTGGAACCGGTAAACACGATGCCATCAACTCCAGGGTGATGGCAAAGGGCGTTTCCCATAATTGAGCCTCTGCCTGAAAGATACTGAAAAACACCCGCCGGAATTCCGGCTTTGGTGTAAATCTCGTAAAGCATGAGTCCTATCCAAGGCGCGTCCTGCGGTGGCTTGTAAATGACGGAGTTTCCGGCGATAAGAGCCGCCGACGACATGCCGGTGGAAAGGGCCAGGGGAAAATTAAATGGCGCGATGCAGGCGAAAACCCCGTAAGGCTTTAAAACATCTTTTGTGTTTTCATTTGGGGACAATCGGCCCAAGGGCCTTATATAGCCCTGGTTATCCTTCATCTGCTGACAGTAATAATCAATCAGGTCAGCCGACTCTTCTGCGTCGCCCATGGCTTCCATACGGGATTTGCCCACTTCAAGGCTCATAATGGCGCCTAATTCGAATTTACGCTCGCGGATGCCGCCAGCCGCTTTTCTCATGATTTTAAGACGATCCTGCCAGGGAGTCCTTGCCCAGTGTTTTTGGGCGCCGCGCGCCGCCCTGACCGCCTGGTCCACGTGCTGTTCCGTGGCTGAAGCGAATTTTCCTAAAACAATCGAAGTATTAATGGGCGAAGTGTCCGTCAAAGGCGGCAGGGTTGATTTGACCGGCTGGCCGTAAATATAAAGCGGATATTCCCGGCCTGCGCGCTTTTTTACCAAAGCCAATGCTTCGTCGAAAAACTTGTGAAATTCCCCCATGTCCGCGTTCGCTGAAGTATAAGTAACCTTAAACTGCGTCGCTGTAGGCATTTTCAACCTCCATATATTTCCGTCATTGCGAGTCCCGCTAACGGCGGGACGTGGCAATCTCATAAAAGAAAATCATTATGTTAATCGCAAATTACTGGTCGTCAATTCTATGGCGCTTTTTAACCTGCGCACTATTTCGTCTATCTCCGCCTCCATTATTATAAACGGCGGAGCGATCATAACCAAATCACCGTTAACACCGTCAGCCTGTCCCATATTTGGCCAAAGAACCAAGCCTAAATCCTGAGCATTCTGCACTAGTGTATCGGCAAATTTCAATTTTCTGGGAAAAGGCTCACGGCTATCCTTACTTTTAACAAATTCTACGCCTGCCAGAAGGCCTTTGCCGCGAACATCGCCGACAAAAGGCAAATCTAAAAGAACGGTAAGTTTCTTGTGTAAAATTTTTCCCATTTTGGCCGAGCGTTCGATCAGCCTGCGTTTTCGCAGCTCGCGCACAGCGGCCAGCCCGGCGGCGCAGGAAACAGGGTGATGGGAAAACGTCTGGGCGTGCATGAGGGCGCCGGATTTATTGGCAATAACATCTAAAATTTTGCGCGAAGTAACTACTGCCGAAAGAGCCACGCAGCCGCCGCTGATTCCCTTGCCCAGCGTAAAAATGTCCGGAATAACTCCGTATGTCTCAAGAGCGGTCCATGTTCCTGTCCGGCCGGCTCCTGTTAAGACCTCGTCGGCAATAAAAAGCACTTCATGGCGATCGCATATCTCGCGGATTTTACGGTGGTACCCGGGCCCCGGAACCGAAGCTCCGGTCGAGGAGCCGCCCACCGGCTCAATAATAAAAGCCGCCACGGTTTTCGGGTCTTCTTTAAGGAGAACTTCTTCTAAAATATCTCCTGAACAAACCGGGCACGGGGTCAGGTCTCGTCTCTGGATTCCCGCTTTTGGGGAAGGGGTTTTGGAATAATTTCTACACTCGCAACAATACGGATAAGGCGCCGGAATCACCGGCATCTTGACAAGCCAAGGCTTAAAAAACGTCTTGTAATGCCCGCGCGCCGAAGCCGACAAAGCCAAAAGAGTGTTGCCGTGATACCCTGGCGAGGCGGTGATGATTTTTGTTTTTTCCGGCTTGCCCATTTCGCACCAATATTGCCGGGCCAATTTTAACGCCGCCTCCACCGCTTCCGAGCCGCTTGACAGAAAATAAACCTTGTCCATGCCCTTAGGATTAAGCTTGGTTATTTCCTCCGCTAAGGCCTCCGCCGGCTCATGGGTGAATGCTGTGCCGTTGACATAAGCAATTTTTCCCGCTTGTTTGCCGATAGCGTCCGCGATGCGCTTGTTTCCATGCCCCAAATTGGCCACAAAAGCCCCTCCGACGGCATCCAAATAAGCCTTGCCCTTGTCGTCATAAAGCCAACAGCCTTTGCCGCGTACGATCTTAGGGAAAGAACGATTAAGCTTGCGGTAAAAAACCGAACTGTGAGGATAAGAAGTAAGCAATGGGGTCAGGTCTTCATTTGTCACTTGTCGGCACTGACTTGAGGGGAAGGGGTCAGGTCTTCATTTGTCACTTCCCGCAGGCAAGTGACAAATGAAGACCTGACCCCTTCCCCTGTTATGACAAGTGACAAATGAAGACCTGATCCCATTGCGCCTTTCATATTTTATGACAAAATTTTACAAACGCCGCTCTAAGCACAAATCCAAACGCCAAAATAGCGATTGACCACCAGATTTGCGCCACACCGCCCTGCGACCCAAGCCAGAGCGTGGCCGCGATACCGATGATCGGCACGATCCATCCTCCCGGCATTTTAAACTTTCCGACCGGCCGGGCCCCGCTTTTTCTTAAAAAAGGAATGGCGGCGCAGGTGGCGACATACTGGGCGCATACCACGACATTGCTGAAATCAACCAGTTTATTGAAGTCGAAAACCATGGCCGCGGCCAAGGTTAGACCCGTGGTTATTGCGACCGCTTGATATGGCGTGCCGAACTTCGGATGAAGGGCGAAAAACGTTTTAGGCAAATGAGAATCCTCGGACATGGCGACTAAATAGCGCGGCGCGGTCAAGGCCGTGCCAGCATTGTAACCTGTCGTGGAAATCACGGCCCCGGCAACTATAAGAGCCGCTCCAATCGGCCCCATAATGATGGCGGCAGCGTCAGCCAGCGGCCTTGTCGAACCCGCCAAACCAGGATTAACTCCCACGGCCACGGCCTGGACCAGCATGTAAAGAATCGCCGACAATAATAAGGCTCCGATGACCGCCAAAGGCACGTTGCGCTCCGGCCGGTCTGCTTCGCCCGAAGGAACGGGGATGGTTTCAAAGCCCTGAAAGGCGAAATAGGCGAGAAAACAGGCTGATCCCATGGGCGCCCAGCCGTGCGGCGCAAAAGGCACGTAATTGGCAAGGTGGATTTGGGGTAATCCCAAAATAACGAAAAGGCCCAGGGGAATAAGTTTCGCAGCGGTGAAAAAATCCGATGTCAAAGCTCCCAGCTTGACGCCCCGGTAATTCAAGGCGCCCATGGTCAAAATAACGCCGACAGCCACGCCTTTGACCCACCAGGCGCTGGCAAACTGGCTTCCGAAATAACTCAAGTAAACCGCGATGGCATTGGCCACCGCGGCCCAGCTGAAAATCTGGGTGACCCAGCACATCCACCCGATGCCGAAGCCCACGCTGTCTCCGAAAGCCCGGCCTGCGTAAAGATAAGGCCCGCCGGCCCGGTCAAAATAAGTCGAGGCTTCGGCAAAACACAGCCCCACGCAGATCAAAAGCAGTCCGGTCAGTCCGAAAGCGATAATGGAAGCCGGCCCCAAATGCCCGGCCAAACGTCCGGGAAAAAGAAAAATCGAAGACCCCACCACCGCGTTAATCCCGACGCAGGTCAGGTCAAGTAAAGTCAACTGCCGTTTAGGTTTTTCATTCATAAGATATTTCCTTTTATTTCATTTTTTTAAGCGCGCGGCCATGGCAAAAGCGTCAAAATAACGAAGAAGACTTTCCAAAGTGGTGTTATATTCCTTACCCCCCGATACTGCGTCCCAAAACAACTCATTGGCGCGGCACAGCTCCTTTCGCCTGCCCCGCCACCTGGGGTCATCTATCGTCAAACAAAGCAATTCGCTCGCGCGCTCAACCGCGCCGTCAAAGCGCGTTTGGTTTTTGCCTTGCCAGCGGCAGGCCCGGCTAACTTCACTGCCGATATTGCCCATCTGCTCGGCCAGCGTCATCTGATGCCAGCGTCCCGATGCAAGCTGTTGATGCTGCATGTTTTAGGTTACAACCAGCCGCTCAACGACTTTCCGTATATTATCGCGGATTTCGGGTTTATCAACACCACGCGAGCGGTTCCCCTGCGACGGCCGCAAGTTTATCATGGAATCAAACTCGATCCATGACTCATCATGCTGGTCCGGATAAATATTGATGCCCCAAAGCAACTCCTGCCTTGATCCCTGCTCCAAGAGAAGGGCTTCCTCGTCGGCGTGGAGATCAGCGCCCACGGCCATGATGTTGTTTTGAATGTCAACCATCGCTTTGACAAAATCGCCGAATTGCCCCTTAGCCATTTCCGCCAGATCCTGCCTTGAAACAGCTTCCTTGATAATTTTAATTGTCATTTCGTTATTGCCGCGTTTTTTGCAAATTCAAAATCTTTAAAACTTTAAACAACGTCCCTATCTAACTCCGTCTCGTATTTCTTGCCGTCTGCCGACTCCAATTTCAGTTGTCGACAAAATGTCGACAACTCAGCCTTGGCAAGCCATAATTTTATCGGCTCTGCCCTGGGGCTCGGCACCGATTGAATGATTCGAAAAAGCGTCTCGGGACTGGCGGCATCGGTTAGATATCTTTTCCCGTCCGCAGAGGGTAATTTTAGTTGGTTACATCTTGTAACCGACTCGCTACCCTCTTTTTTCAATCGGTTTTTTAAGACTTTCCAGTAATTTCTAGCGGCTTGATAATCAGGCTGTTGAATCAGCACCGCGATTATATCCACCACGGAGAAAAACCATGTTTCGGACTTTTCATCATAAATCCTGCGGATTTTGTAATTCTCAAAAACAATAAGAGATTTTTCGCCGTCCATATTTTTTATCCCTTTACACCGTCCCAAAAACGGTTGGCGGCAGTTTTGTTTCCTGAAGACGCGTCCCTCGAAACGTCATCATGTTAAAAATATGTTTCCTTTTTTCTTCTCAATAGTCAACATCGGATCGAATGTTTTTAATTTCGCTTTCCTGATCATTTAAGGAATTTTCCAGCTGGTCGATTTTATTCGCTTCTTCATTGATCGAAAATTCTAGGTAACCCAAGCGATCATTTATGTCATGAACTTTCAAAATGAGCACTAATACCCCAATAAAAATTAGGATGCCCAAAGCTGTTATAGTTCTTCGATTAAGCGTAATTATAATCCACTTTCGTTAAATCGGGGGCACACACTTATCTGTAAAAATGGGTCAAGTCTCAACATATAACATATCCCCTTATTTTGACCCATCAGTTCTCGTGAAGCTTTTGTCCAGCCCATTTGTGTCAGCAGCGCTGACACAAATGGGCAATGGAGTCAAGTCTTTATTTATCACTTGCTTGTCTTTGCGCCTAACCCCAGCGCTCCCCACACACCGCGTTTTTTTTCAAAGCGATTGCCAGTGGCCTCCCCAGTCCATCTCTTTGGCTATTTCCCGTGTCAGGTATATCTTAATCAACGATTGATAGGGGATGTCTTTTTTGTTAGCTAGGTCTTTTATGCGGTCAAGGGTGCCCAATGGAAGCCTTAAAGAGATCATTTGCGAGGTGGGCTTTAAGTTAGGGAAAACCGGACGTTGTGCTTTGGACCAATCAAAATAATCCGTGGAATCATGGGCGGCCCAGAATTCTCTTTCCTCGTCTTCATTTTTAAATTTCGGAATTTTTTTGAATTTTTTCATGGTATGTTTTCCTCTCTTTCCGGCTCATGTCTCGCGCTGAAATGACCCGGATTTTCCCCCCTCTTTGCGTGAAAACCGCGAATAAATACCGGCCTTCTTTGGTCATGCCCAGCGCTAAAAAGCGGTTTTCGATGGCGGAGTGTGTTTCGTCCGGGAGAATTTTAAGGCCGGGGTCGAAGAATATTTCTTCGCACTCGCTGTGCCTGACTTTATGTTTTTTCCAGTTTTTAATAGCGTTGTGTTCATCCCATTCAAACTCCGCCGCTTCAAATAAAAAATCCATAATGTATATATTCAAATATACATCACTCTGCCCAAGAAATCAATAAGGACGTAGTTCGTATTAAAAGTATCCTCATTATTTTTTCACTCTTTAATCGCAGGTAATTCGGTTTTTGCCGAGCGGAGCATGGCGGCGGCGGTGTAGGTCACGACTAAAATCACCAGCCAGCGGATCGCGGTGAGCGGCAGGGATTTGACCAGATAGGCGGCGATAATGACAGCCGGCGCGCCGCCTATGGCCAAGCCCAGAGAAGGCCCGGGGCTGTATCTTTTTTTGGCTATAAACCGGACGTTGGCAGTCGGCATAAGAAAGGCGCAGGAGCCCATTATGATAGGGAAAGCGGCCCTGGGGTTCATTCCCAGAAGACTGGTAAGGATCATACAGGGGGCATAGGCGCCGATGCCCAGCGTCATAAGGGCTCCCAGAATGAAATTCCCAACAAGTCCCACGACGAGAAACACGCCCGAAAGGCCCAGGGCATCCGACCCGGACGGAAACAGTCCCAGATTTTTCATGAGAAAAAATATCGCCGCGGCCAAAAGCGCGATTCCCATTCCGATCTGGATTTTCCGGCGCTCCCACGACGCCACGATCCCGGCTCCCAGCCAAGCTCCGAGAACGGAGGCCAGGATCATTAAAGCGAGCGTCTTCATTTCAATTTCCACTATGGTGATGAAGATAACCGCCTCAAGAAATGTCGGGACAGTGTGGCCGACGTTGAGCGTGCCCGGAATGTATTCGTCCGGCACGATCTTGAATAGCTTAAAAAACGACGTGGTCGGCGCGTACGAGCCGATGCCGAGAGTGTCGAAGAAATTGGTGACAAAACCGATCAAAAGTTCGGGAATAGTCGGCCGCCGCACCGGCTGACCGGTCGAATCCGGCGTTTTCCGGGCGTCTTTGACCATGTCCTTGCCCCAACGCCAAGCGAAAAACGCCGTTACTATCGCCAGCAATGCCAACAAACAGAATCTTATGCTTAACATTTCGGCTTTTCATTCATAGAGTGTTTCCTTATTTAAATTCTAAATGTTTTTTCGCCGGAGCGACCAGGCGGAATGAGCCTAAAACCGCGGTAAATTCTGCCGAATTCGCTTTTAGCGAGCGGCGGACAGCGCTTTTGATTGAGGAAAAAATTTTAATTTCTGCCTTGGTCATGTTTTTAAGCAGGCCGGCCAGTATATGCGGCCGGCATGAGCGGCCGCAGTTTAAGCCGCAAAGATAAAATTCGTCAAAATGGCCGGCCAGTAGTTTGAGCATAGCCGGATAATCCTTGTCTTTTAGAAAACCCAAGATCGCCCGCTTGGGTTTAACATCAACCCACGGGCTTAAATAAAGCGTGTCCAAGAATGACTCGACAGCCTGAGCATTATGGGCCACATCAAAAACCCACGGCCTACCTTTGAAATGGCACAGATCCCAGCGGCCGGGCAGGCTGGTTTTTAATAATCCTTTGCGGATGGCGGCGGCTGTGACTTTGAATTTTTTATTTAAAAGAATTTTCAGAGCCTCCAGGACTACGGCGGCATTTTTTGCCTGGCCTGCTCCCAATATGCCAAGCTTGTATTTCTTGTCTTGATAACCGATTATTGTTTTCCCCCTGCCCATCCATAACGGTTTCGATTTAACTGAAGCTTTGTTTATTTTTATCAAAGGCGCGCCTTGCTTTTTGGCTATTTTGCTTATAACTTCCAATGCTTTAGGTGTAATATCTCCCAAAACCACCGGCACGCCCGGCTTGATAATCCCCCCTTTTTCCGTGGCGATAGCGGCAATGGTTGAGCCTAAAAAATTCACGTGATCAAAACCGATGGTCGTAATAATCGAAACAAGCGGTTTAGCCACGACATTGGTGGCATCCAGGCGGCCTCCGAGGCCGGTTTCTAAAATTATGGGATCGGCCCGCTTATCCTTGAAATAGACAAAAGCAACAACTGTTAAAAATTCAAAATAGGTCAGCCTGTCATGACCGTCAACTTTCATAAGCTCATGAGCGATTCTGGAAAAGTCTGATTCCGAAATCAGCGAGCCGCCGGCCTCGATTCTTTCCGTGACGTTATAAAAATGCGGCGAGGTGTAAAGTCCGGGCTTATAGCCGGCTTCAAGAAAAATATTAGCCAACATCCGACAGACCGAACCCTTGGCATTGGTGCCTGCCGCGTGGATAACGCGCAAACCTGACTGGGGATTGCCGATTTTTTCAAGAAATTCCCGCACCCGGTCCAGGCCGAGAAGAATTTTTGATTCCTGCTTGGCTTGCAGATAACGCAAAATACGTTTCACGAAACTCTTCTATACTGGACTTCGGTGAAGCGGTTTATCTGGACCCCGAGGCTGGAAAGTTTCAAGTCAAGGTTTTCATAGCCGCGGTCAATGTGATAAATACGGGAAATGACGCTAAGGCCGCTGGCGGCCAGGGCCATGGCGATCAAACCTGCGCCGGCCCTGATGTCCGCGGCCATGACCTTGGCTCCGCTTAAACGCGGCGCTCCTTGAAGGCAGGCTGTGTCGCCTTTGACGAAAATTTCGGCTCCCATGCGGTTCATTTCCGCGGCGTGGAGAAAACGGTTCTCAAAAATAGTTTCGCGCACAATAGCCTTGCCCCTGGCCCTGGCCATCAAAGCCATCCATAAAGGCTGAAGGTCCGTGGCAAAACCAGGATAAACCCCGGTTTTGACCGTTATGGCTTTAGGCCGGAAATTGCGCTTGGTCAAAATTTCTATCTGGCCTTGCGCGGTCTTGACGCCCACCCCTGTCTTGCGGCATAAATCAAGCAGAATCTCGTTGTGCCGTGGCTCACAGCGATCAATCAGGACGTTCGATCCGGGCACGCAGGCGGCGAACAAAACAAAAGTCCCGGTTTCTATGCGGTCGGCAATGACTTCGTGGTCCGCGCCGCTTAAATTTTCCACGCCGTAAACAGCGACGCGGGACGTGCCGGCGCCCTCTATGACGGCCCCCATTTTGCCGAGCATTTTCGCCAGATCGCTGATTTCCGGTTCGGCCGCTGCGTTTTCCAAAACGGTTTTGCCTCTGATCAAAGCCGCGGCCATCATTAAATTTTCCGTGGCCCCGACGCTGGGAAATTTCATCCGGTAACGGCATGGCTTGAGCCCCTTTTTGTGGGCAGTCAGCGCGAGATCGCCGCCTTTAACCTCGATTCTCGCGCCCATGGCTTTAAAGCCGTCCAAATGAATATCAATGGGCCGCGTGCCGATAGCGCAGCCCCCGGGAAGAGATACGCGGGCTTTGCCCCAGCGCGCCAGCATGGGCCCGGCGGACAAAACACTGGCTCTCATCTGCTTGACCAATTCGTAAGGCGCGGCGGCTTCTTTTAAAGCGCCGCCCAGCGCCTGTCTCTCGGCAATGTGCCAGACAAGGCCGTCCTGGCGGCACTCTTTTCCAAGCGAGGAAAGCAGATTGATAGTTGTCTTGGTGTCGCGCAAGTCGGGAACGCGAGCCAGCCGCACCGTCCCTGGAGTCAACAGTGAGGCGAACAAACAGGGGAGCGAAGCGTTTTTTGACCCGCTGATTTCAACGCGGCCTCTAAGCGGCCTTCCACCTTCAATTAAATAGGCATCCACAGGACAGGAGATAGGAGACAGGATATAGTGAGAACATAAATCAATTATCCAATAAAAGAAGACTTGGCCAAAACAACGCGGGGACGATTTTCATAATCATTAAGAAATTTAATATTTAAAAATCCGCTTTTTTCCAGAAGCTTGCAAATAGAATCGGCCTGCCTGTATCCGAATTCCATGGCCAGCAAACCTCCCGGCTTAAGCCGCGCCGATGCCTGAACAATCAACGGCCGGATGACGCTTAAGCCGTCGGGGCCGGCAAGATAGGCGCGCCTGGGTTCCCATAGACTTACTTCCTGAGGCAAATTTTTTAATTCTCTTTCAGGAATATATGGGGGATTGGAGACAACCGTGTCCAATTTGACGGTTCGCGGCAAAGGTTCCAATAAACGGCCGCAAAACCACCTGACGGACTTTCTCGGACAGCGCAGTTTTTCAGCATTTTTCCGCGCCATCCCAATGGCCGCCTTGGAAATATCGCTCGCCCAGAGTCTGACTTGATAAGCGTCTTTTAAAAAAGTCCATAGAGCCAAGGCGATACAGCCGGATCCCGTGCCGATATCAGCGATGTCAAGGCGAGAGCCATGCTTATAGTTACGACTCTTGTAAATTTCACCCCCACCCTGCCCTCCCCCATCGAGGGGGAGGGGCAAAACGGTGGAGGCGTTATGCTGTTTCTTAATTTCTCTTACAGCCGTTTCCACCAGTAATTCGGTTTCAGGACGGGGGATAAACGTCACCCGGCTTTTAAGGCCGATGGGTAGTCCCATAAAATCCTGATTTTTAAGAATGTAGGCAAGCGGCATGCGCTTTTCGATCATAAGACGGAGCAAGCGATCAAACTTTTTTAAAGTGGTCTGAGGAATTTCCGGGACCAGCCAGAGATCTGTCCGCTTGACTCCTAGAATAGCGGCCAGCAGATGTTCGGATGATGCCGCCGGCTCCTTGATGCCTTTATTTTGAAGGAGGGTTTTGGCTTGTTTGAGAAGCCTTCTGAACGATCTGTTCCTCAAGGTATGCCTTTTGAAGGGCTTCGGCGAACGGCTCGATTTTTCCGTCCATGATTTCGGCGATATTATAAAGGGAAAAGCCGATGCGGTGATCCGTCACCCGCGATTGAAGGAAATTGTAGGTTCTTATTTTTTCCGAACGCTCGGCGCCTTTTATCTGCGAGCGGCGGGTCCGGGTGATTTGCGAGGATCGCTTTTCCTCCTCGATCCAGCCGAGTTTGGCCAAAAGCATTTTCATGGCTTTTTCCCTGTTTTGAAATTGCGAACGCTCCTCTTGACAGGCGACCACGATGCCGCTGGGAACATGGGTAATGCGCACCGCGGTTTCCACTTTATTGACGTTTTGGCCGCCCTTGCCTCCGGCGCGAAAGGTGTCGAATTTTAAATCCTTGGGGTCAATTTTGACTTCTTCCGGCTCTATTTCCGGAAGAACGGCTACGGTGACGGTTGAGGTATGAATGCGGCCGCCGGCTTCGGTTTTCGGCACGCGCTGGACCCGGTGAACCCCGCTTTCCCAGCGGAATTTCCGGTAAGCGCGGTTTCCCGGCACATAGGCTGTGGCCTCTTTGATGCCTTTAAGGCCCGTGGGGTGAACGTCGAGAAGCTCCCATTTGAATTTCAAAGTTTCAGCATAACGCTGGTAAAGCCGCAGTAAATCGGAAGCAAATAAGGCCGCCTCTTCACCCCCCCCCCCGGCCCTGATTTCCAAGAATACGTTTCATTTTCCAGCTGTGCTTTTTGCTCGGAAAGCTTTTTAATTTCCTCTTCAGCCAAGGCGGCCAATTCCTGGTCCGAACGGTCGCGCTCAAGACGGGGCAATTCCTGATTCAATCTTTCGATTTCTTTGAGATCAGCCAATACCGTCTCAAGTTGTTTTTTCCGGCGGGAAAGCTCTTTGAGTTTTTGAGGCTGCCAATCCTTGGGATTGGAAAGGGCGCAAAGTACGGCGTCGAGCTCTTTTTTTAAAACGGCAGGATCAACGATCATTTTTCAGACACGAGAAACTTTTGACATTTTTAATAATTTCGTCATTGCATTTTGTCATTCCTGCGAAAGCAGGAATCCAGTCAGTTGTTTTTCTGGATTCCCGCCTGCGCGGGAATGACAGAATTTGAAATGGCTAAGAAGGTTTTGCGACAGGCCGCGAAGAAAGGACTTTAGGTTTTTTAACGGGTTTTTTCTCGGCAGAAGACGTTTTCACCGCGGCCGCCTTGGCCCGCTCAGCCGCCCGCTTGACAGCCAATTTCTGGGCTTCCTGCTTCTTTTTAACCGTTTCGGTATGGACTTTAGATTGCTCGAATTTCTTTAAGAACTTGTCTATGCGGCCGGCTGAGTCCACGAATCTCTCTTTGCCGGTGAAAACAGGGTGGCAGGCGCCGCAAATTTCCAGGCTCAATTCCGGTTTGGTCGAACGCGTGGTAAACGCATTTCCGCAGGCGCAGACAACCTTGGTCATATAATACGCTGGATGAATTTTTTCTTTCATCGAACTGAGGTTTATTTTACCTTATTGCGGGAGCAAAAAGTTCATAATTTATAAAAAGTTTAACAGCAAAACTATTTTTTCGCTATTATTTACAGACAAAGAGGAGGGAATATGTTCGCCAAAAGGCTTATTGTCAGCATCGCTGAATTTATTATCCAGGTAATCCTCGCGGTCATGGCTGTTTATGTCAGCTACCGGATATTCAACAAGGCCAATACCGACTTTGACCAGGAAGAGGAGCTCAAAAAAGGCAACGTCGCCGTCGGCATCCTTTTAGCCTCGATTATGGCTTCTTCGGCTTTGATCATTCAAAAAGGTCTTTACCCCGTCATTTCCCTTATGAAAATATATTTTACGTCGCCGGCCACCCAAACATTGACCCAGTGGCAGCTGCCCTTTTTTGCCTTGGCCCACCTCATTATGGTTTTCGCCTTAACCGTGGCGACGATTTCTTTTTCCCTGCGTCTTTACGGCAAACTTACCCGCAACATCCAGGAAGGCAAGGAGCTCTATAAGGGCAACGTCGCCGTCGGCATCGTGCTGGCCGCCGTCGTTTTGATCGTCTCGCTTTATGTCGGCGATGCTATAGGCTCTTTCGCCAAAGCCCTCATCCCCCAGCCTTCTATCGGTAAAATTCAAATTTTAAAATAAAGGCCGGAAAATGGCGCTAATGTGGGTCAATTTAGGCTTGGCGCTCATTTCTTTTTTTCTAGCCGCCGGCCTGACCCGGCAAGCGGAGCGAAAAAATCCGTCCCAAAATTATCTGGTTATCTTCAACGATTCCAGCGGCGAAGATGAGATCGAACAAGAATCCAAAGAAAATGAAGAAGAAAAACCGGGACCTCCCTGGCACCGCATAAAAAACGGTCCGAAAGGTTTTGATCTTGAATTCGGCTTTTTGAGCTTCAGCCGCGAGTCGCTGGATGTCCGCTTTCACTTGGATAAAACCGTGGTCGCCCAGTCCGTTGAAGAATTCGGCTATACCAAGACGGAGCTTCAAGCTGTTGACGCCGATGCCGGACAAAAACGCGAAGCTTATTTCGCCTCCAAAGGCCTCAAACTATTGAAAGGCAACGTGGTCTGCTCCGACATTCCGAAACTTGTCCAGAAAAATGTGCGCCGCCTTTTTCCATTGGCCGTGGAATTCGACCGACTCCGGGAAGAAAAAAATTACGGCTCGGAAGATATGGTCGGCGCAGCAACCGCCATGGTCCAGACGGCTTTGGAATACCGGGTTCCGCCCACCCTGCTCGGCGCAAGGCACACCACCGGCGTTTTACCGCCGCTTAAAGCTCTGACCAACGGCTGGGGCGATTGCGACACTAAGTCGGCGCTTTTAGCCGGCATTCTGCTTAATTGGGACGCCATGCATGCCGTCGGAGTCGGCCTGCCCGGGCATTATTTGATGGGTTACCAAGGCATCCCCAATAGAGGCGACGCTTTTATCGAATATCACGGGCTGACATACGTTTTAATTGAGCCGTCGGGGCCTGCCTGGAGCCCGCCCGGGCAGGTCAGCGATCAGACCTTAGCCAAACTCAACCTGTCCCACGGCGTAAGCATCGAGCCGTTTAATGTCCCTGATTAATTCGCCCCTGTTTTACTTTTTTCCGATTTTTTTCTTCGGGTTCAACGGCCTGCCGAAACGGTCCCGGATTTCAAAATGAAGATGCGGCCCGGTGGAAAGGCCGGTCGAACCGACCCGGCCTATGAGGGTTTTACCCCGCTCGACCCATTGCCCTTCCTTGACGACGATTTTCGATAAATGGCCGTAACGGGTGGTGGCGCCGTCCGTATGTTTAATGATCACTAAAAGGCCGTAACCGCCGCGCCATCCGGCAAAAATCACCCGGCCCGAGCGGGAAGGAAAAACCGGGGTGTGGGAAGGCTGGGCAAAGTCCAATCCCTCGTGGAAACGTTTTATCTTTAAAATCGGATGATAGCGCAAACCATAGCCCGAGGCATGGCCCGGCCAATAGGAAGATTTAAAAGGAATCCGGAAGGTATCGAATTCCAGATAGGTGCCAGGCACGAACATTAAGGCGCCCGGCGCCAATTCAAACTCGGTAAGCAGGGCATAGCCGGGAAGATTGTTCGCCTTGACTATTTCCTCCCTCAATTTTTGCTGAAGGCCGTGATTGCGGCTTTTGTAAAAACGGACCACGTCGGACAACGTTTCCCCTTGGCCGTTTTTGGCTCTTACCCGATGCAGTGTCCCTCGTTTGTTAAGAACTATTATCTGCGAGCCGGGTTTCATCCAGATCATTTCTCCCCCATTTGTGCTTTGAATGCTTTCCACGCTGGTGCCGTAATTCATGG
This sequence comes from Elusimicrobiota bacterium, assembly GCA_016209025.1. Classification (GTDB taxonomy): domain Bacteria; phylum Elusimicrobiota; class Elusimicrobia; order JACQPE01; family JACQPE01; genus JACQWW01. The sequence continues at coordinate 17,096 of JACQWW010000127.1, forward strand.
CCAGCTTCCAAATGTTGTCCGAATTTTTAACGCGATGGCGCGTCCAGACGAGGCGCTGGATTTTTTTGAATTCCTCGGCCGACACAGCCGGCACCTCCATGAGTTCATCCGAGCCTTTAAACTGTTGCCAAGCATACTCTCTTAAAGAAAAATTCCGCCAGGCCTCCGGCGAACTCAAACACCAGGCTTTTTGGGTGAAAATAAACAAAACAACGATTGCTTTTATGTATATCACAATAAAAATATTCTAAGCGGTAAACGAAAATTCAGCAATAAGGAAAAAGAAAAAAAGCTTAAGGCTTTAGTCAGTCTTTAAGGCTGGAAATCTCCATGGATTTGAGGAAATCCTTGTTTGATTTGACGGAAGCGAGTTTGTCAACCAAAAGTTCCATCGCTTCGACGGGATTTAATCCGGATAGAACCTTGCGCAGGATCCAAACCTTGTTAAGTTCGTCTTCTTTGAGCAGAAGCTCCTCTTTTCTCGTGCCGCTGCGGTTGATGTCAATAGCGGGAAAAATCCTTTTGTCGGAAAGCTTGCGGTCGAGATAGACTTCCATGTTGCCGGTTCCTTTGAATTCCTCGAAAATGACGTCGTCCATGCGGCTGCCGGTTTCGATCAAGGCGGTGGCCAAAATGGTCAGGCTTCCCCCTTCCTCGATATTGCGGGCCGCGCCGAAAAAGCGCTTTGGCCGCTGCAGGCAGGTGGATTCGATGCCGCCGGAAAGCACCCTTCCAGAAGAAGGCGTCACCGTGTTATAAGCCCTGGCCATGCGGGTGATGGAGTCCAGGAGAATCACGACATCCTTGCCGTTTTCCACCATGCGCTTGGCTTTTTCCAGAACCATCTCGGTTACCTGGACGTGGCGGTCCGCGGGTTCGTCGAAAGTCGAGGAAATGACCTCGCCCTTGACGGTTCTCTGCATGTCGGTCACTTCCTCCGGCCGTTCATCTATCAACAAGACGATTATGCTGATTTCAGGATGATTGGTGGTGACGGCATTGGCGATTTTCTGAAGAATAATGGTTTTGCCGGCCCTGGGAGGCGAAACTATCAAACCCCTTTGACCCTTGCCGATCGGCGAGATCAGATCAAGACAGCGGGTGGTAAGTTCGTTTTTGACGGTTTCCAGAACGACCCTCACCCTCGGATAATAAGGGGTGAGATTGTCGAAAAGAGCCCGGCCGCCTAAGCGCTCCACCTCAACGTCGTTGACGGTCTTAAGTTGAAGCATGGCGAAAAATCTCTCGGTATCCTTGGGCGGACGCGCCATTCCGTAAATAGTGTCGCCTTTTCTCAGGCTGAAACGCTTGATCTGGCTCGGAGACACATAAATGTCGTCGGGACCGGGGAGGTAGTTATTGTTCGGCGAACGCATAAATCCAAATCCGTCCGGCAGAATTTCCAAAACCCCGCGGGCTTCGACAAGACCGTGCTCCTTAGCCTGGGCTTCGAGGATTTTAACGATCAATTCCTGCTTGCGCAGTCCCGAAGTGGACTCGATTCTAAGCTCGTCGGCAAGGCGGGCCAATTCCGGATAGCTCATGTTCGAGAGAGCCTGCGTTTCATAGATTTGGCGGATTCCTGGGTGCCTGACGACGACCGGGCTAGGGGCGCTCGATTCTTTGACTTCCTGCGTGTTTGTCATGGGGGGTTTTGCCTCCTCTTTTTCTTTGGACATATTTTTAATTAGAATAACTCAAGACAGCTCGGCAAGCGTTGTGAATCATCCGCGCTTGGCGGAAAAGTTCTCGGCGAGAACCATTATTATCCAAAATAAAATCAGCTTTGCAACATTTCATTTTCAAGGGCATTTGGCTTTTAACCCTTTTTTCAATCTGATTTAAAGACCATCCGGCGCAGTGAAGACGCTTTACAGCGGTCCGATAAGCAACCCGCATGGCCACGCTCGCGTCAAACAAAGATTCAAGATGCGTCTCGAAAAGCAGCGGCACTTCGGCCGCCACGATATCGCCGCCGCAGCCTGCGGCGCGGCGCAATAATTCTTTCATAATCAGGGGATGGAGAAGTTTTTCCAGTTTTTTGCGTCTGTTTGAATCTTTAAAAACTACTTCGGCAATCTTTGTCCGGTCAAGCCTGCCGTCTTTATTTAAAGCGGCGCACCCGGTAACTTTGATGATTTTCTTGACGATGTATCTATCCGCGCCGCAGGTCAGCTCTTTGCCTATTCTATCACAATTAAAGACAACTGCGCCCAAACGCTTAAAGCAATCCAGCGCCTCGGACTTACCTGAGCCGAAACCGCCGGTCAGAGCCAGAAATAAACGACGACTATTTTTTGCCGGCTTCATCCAATCGTTTCTTTTCCCAAGGGGTCAGAGAGCTGATCCCCCTTTCGTTGATTTTGTCCAAGATGCGGTCAATCTCCTCTTGCGGCGAAAGCGCTTTGCGCCATCCGGCCGGCGAACCGCCGAATAATTTAAAAAACCATGACCGAAAATTATCAATTTGTCCGCCTTTGGCGGAAAAATAAAGCCATGCCACTAAAATTCCCCCCAAATGGGCGAACCTGGCGATAGGACTAGGGGTCTGGCTGAGCAGAAATTCAACAATGATGAGAAAAATCACCATGTGCCTGGCCCGCATGGGAAAAAGTCCGTACATATACACCACGGCATTGGGATTTTCCCGGGCCCAGGCGTAAAGCATGCCGTAAATGGCCCCGGAAGCGCCGATAACGGGAATCGGACTATGCAGGCTTGTGATAACGGTTATGATTGCGGCGCCTACGCCGCAAAGAGCGCTGAAAAACAAAAATTCGCGCTCGCCCCAGTTAACGACCAAGGAGGTGGCGAACAAATAAATCGCAAACAAGTTAAATAACAAATGAATTAAATTGCCGTGCAAAAACATGTAAGTGGCCAACTGCCAAAACCAAAAACGCTCCAACACCAAAACAGGCGTCAAGCCGAACCATATTACAAGCAGTCCTGGAAAAAACTGCTGCAAAACAAAACATCCGGCCATCATCGCCATTATCCATTTGATGACCGCCGGCAGGCGCTCAGGCGGGTACATCGCTCATTTCCTTCCAATTTGAGCCCATTTTAACATGAGCCGTCAGCGGCACATTTAGTTCAAAGGCGTGTTCCATGATCTCTTTAAATCGTTGCCAATGGAGCTTGAGTTCCTCCGCCGGGCCTTCAAGCAAAATTTCATCGTGAACTTGGAGCACCATCCGGCTTGAAAGATTTTGTCCGCGCAGATAAGCATCCAATTTTATCATGGCGGCCTTGATAATATCGGCGCTCGATCCTTGAACCGGCGTGTTGACTGCGGCGCGCTCTGAGAATTCCCTTAAATCCTTGCGAAGAGGGTGGTTTATATGGGGCAGATTCCTGCGACGGCCTGAGATGGTGGCGGCCCAGCCGTTTTGTCTGGCTTTATCAATGATTTCCCGACGCCATTGTTCGACCCCGGGAAACTGCCGGTAATAAAGGTCAATAAAGCTTTGCGCCGCCTCAATGGAAATGCCCAGTTGGGCGCTCAAGCCCCAGGCGCCCATGCCGTAGAGAATGCCGAAATTGATGGCCTTGGCGCTGCGCCGCATTTGAGGGGTGACTTCCTGTCCCGCCTGCGCCAAAAGAGCCTTGGCGGTTTCTTCGTGGATGTCCCTGTTTTCCATAAAAAATTGGATCAGCTTCGGGTCCTGGCTCAAATGCGCGAAAACCCTTAAATCTATCTGGGAATAATCCAGGGCCATCAAAAACCATTCGGAATTTGAAGCGATAAAAGCCCGGCGCACCGCGGCCCCGTGTTCGGTTCTTATAGGAACGTTCTGAAGATTGGGATTCGAGCAGGAAAGCCTTCCGGTTTGCGTGCCTTCCTGATGAAAGGTGGCGTGGACCTTGCCTGTTTCCGGTTTTATGGCCGTCAGTAATCCAGCGACATGGGTCGAGCGGATTTTGGAAAGTTCCCGGTGCGCCAAAAGCTTGGCCACAGCTGGGTGAAGGTTCTCCAATTTTTTTAAAACTTCTTCGTCCGTCGAATAGCCTGTTTTTATTTTTTTTATGACCGGCAGTTTTAATTTTTCAAACAAAAGCAGGGCAAGCTGTTTAGGAGAATTAAGATTCAAATTTTCGTCGGCTCCAGCCAGTTTAATGAATTCCCCCCGCAAGCGTTCGAGTTCGCCGCCCCAATCAGCCTCCAGTTTTTCCAGGTAAGCCTTGTCCAGGGCCGCTCCGTTGCGCTCCATATCGAAAAGAATCGAAATCAAAGGCTCCTCAACGCTCAAATAAATGTTCCAAAGATTTTGCTCCTCAAGCTCGCGCTTTAAAAGAGCGGCCAGCTCTCCGAGCGAGCCGGCCTGGTATCTGGCCATCAACCAGTCTTGTTTATAAGATTCTTGCGTCGGGTCAGCCAGCCAGGCCATGACTTTTACATCCAAAACGGTTCCCTGGGTCAACTCGCGCCAGGCCGGACGTTTATGCAGGCAATCTTTCCAATCGTAAACCGCCTTAAGGCAGTTTTTATCGCTTAATTTTCGCATGGTCCCTTCACGCGTGGCAGAAGGGGTCAGGTCGTCATTTGTCACTTCGAGCAGGCAAGTGACAAATGAAGACCTGACCCCTTCTGCCTCAACCGACCCCGTTGCTGAAGGGAATTTCCAACCTATCGCTTTCAATTCATCAATAATACTGGCAAATCCCAGGTTAATCAAAAGACCGCGGAATTGTCCGCTCGTCGTCTTATTGACGCTTAGATGTAATGGATCAATTTCAATAGGCAAATCAGTCTTTAAACGGACAAGCTCGCTATTTAAATCCAAACGTCTGCGGTTTTCCAGAATGCTGCTGCGAATTTTTGCCGGTAAAGACCCTGTCGGCTCATCGGCAGCCTTGATTAAATTTTCCAAACTTCCGTATTCAATGAGAAGCTTTTGAGCTGTGTTTGGGCCGATTCCCCCCACCCCGGCGATATTGTCGGTCGCGTCGCCGGTCAAGGCGAAATAATCCCGCAAGATTGCGGCCTCCACCCCGAATTTCTTTTTAACCGCCCCTGCGTCCATCCGCTCGTCTTTATGTTCCAAGTAAATCGTTATCCCGGGACCAGCCAGCTGAAAAATATCCTTATCCGAACTGACAATGAGCGCTTCAGCCCCAATACCTCCGGCCTTAACCGCCAAGGTTGCCATAACATCGTCCGCTTCATGGCCTTCCAGCTCGAAAGAAGCCAAGCCCCATGCCTCGATAAAACGCCTGGCCAAGGTCATCTGGGACTTCAAATCATCAGGAGCGGGCGGCCGGTGGGCTTTATACTGCGGATCCAAATTTAAACGCGCCTTGGGCGCCGAGTCCCAACATACGGCGAACATGTCGGGATCAAACCGCTTGATGATTTTTAAAATAGTGCGGGCAAAGCCATAGACCGCGCCTACCGGTTCACCCTGCTTTGTTTGAAGCTCCGGCAGGGCGTGATAAGCCCGGTGAAGATAA
>JACQWW010000129.1 GCA_016209025.1 Elusimicrobiota bacterium
CGCATCTTCGCTCGCCCACCTTAAGTGGGTTTTTCCCTGAGCTTCGGGGGTTTCCCGTCAGGGATGCTATATGGCTTTCCAGTTTTACCATCAAAGGACTTTCACCTCTTGTTCTTGAGTGCCTTTACTGGACACGCTCATAATATTTTTCCGCCGCCTAAAACTCTTTCTTTATCATAGAAAACTGCGAACTGGCCCGGGGCCGGGGCCCGCTGGGGTTCGTAAAATTTAACCCGGCAGCTATTTCCATCAGGCAGAATTTCCAGGGCCGCCGTGGCCGGCGGGCTTTTGTATCGAATTTTCACCTCCACATTTTTCGGGAGAGGATCGGTTCGATTGACCAACGATAAATCAGTAACATAAATTTCGTTTTTCATCAAATCCTGATTATCGCCGACTATCACCATTTTCGTCTCCGGGTCAATACCGGTAACATAAATCGGCTTGCCCGCCGCGATTCCCAGGCCGCATCTTTGTCCGATGGTAAATTTGAAATATCCGTCATGGCGGCCTAGGATTTTACCGTCTTTGTGACGAACAATCGGGCCGACGCCGGCCTGCTTTTTAAACAAAGCGCGGTACCCGCCTGCCGCAGGTGAGTCGGCAAAACAAATATCCTGGCTCTCCGGCTTTTGGGCCACCGGAAGACCGGCCTGGGCGGCGATTTTTCTTACTTCGGTTTTTTTAAGCCCGCCCACAGGAAATAAGATGCGCTGAAGCTGTTTTTCATTAAGCATGTAGAGAAAATAGCTTTGGTCTTTTTCCTTGTCTTTTGCGCAAAAGAGGCCTAATGAGCGAGATAAAAATTTTTTGGTTGCTTTTAATGACCCCCTCACCCCAACCCTCTCCCTCGAGGGGAGAGGGCAGGGTGAAATTCGTGCATAATGCCCGGTGGCCACGGCGTCAAATCCCCATGCATCGGCCAAATCCAGCATACGGCCGAATTTAATGACACGATTGCATTCAACGCAGGGATTGGGCGTCTTGCCGTCAAGATAGGTTTTGGCAAAAGCGTCAATAACGCCCAACTTAAACACCTCGCTTACATCAATCATCCGGTGGGAAATGCCGATCAGGCGGGCACATTCCTTGGCTTGGCAGGCGTCGCCTGGACTGCCGCAACAACCTCCCTTGCCTGCCTTGGCGTTAAAAAGTTTCATGGTGACGCCGGCCACCTCATGGCCCTGTTTTTTCAGCAAATAAGCGGCGACCGCGCTGTCTACTCCGCCGCTCATTAAAACAAGAAAAATATGGGGACGTTCTCCACTATTCAACTAAATTCATCATTAAATCAAGATTTTCAAGATCAACTTTCCACATTCCCTGATTCAATCGTCTTCCCCGAACACAACTTTTACTGGCAGCCTGGATGCTTAACTTTGTCCAATCCGCCATCTGTGTAATTGTTTTGCCCAGACAATCCACACCAAGCTGAATAAGCACTGACCTGGCCTTGACGATCTGTTTCTGTCGGCCTGAGTTTTTGAGCGAGGACGGTGGAACTTCAAATTTTTGAGCCACAAGGTTGGTGAGTTTTTCAAGATCAATACCTTGATCACGAAGTTTTTTAAAAATAATTTCCATTTTTTCGGCTTGGGCGAGAACGCCTTGAGCGAATTGCTCGCTACCTAAAATTTGAGAAGAGAAAGATTTTTGGTGCTCGTTGGCTTGATCCTCCGAATTGTTTTGTTGGCACCGATCAAACAGCGGCGAGAGTGGATTTTCAATTGATTGACCCCGAGCTAAACTATCGGCAAGGAAGGCCCTGTAGGCAACTTTTGCTTCGGTGGCGCTATCTCCGAATTCTTTTAATACGGCTACGGTATCTTGCCAAGGAACCTGTTGGCGACCCAGGAGAGCGCTGCATCCGCACCAGGGATAATGTATCAAATCCTCCAATGTCGGCGCCAGCCCTGCCCGCAGTGGATTTAAGTGAATGTAGCGGACAAGTTCCTGAAGGTAACCATCTTCCTGGCAGATGATTGATTTATAACGGTTTTGGAAGAGGTGGCCGCTGCGTTGGTATTTTTTGTTGAAATAACCAGCATAACCAGTCAATAAACTCCGCATTAAAGGGGCTAAGCCCCATAGTCCTGCACGTAAAAGAAGGTGGGCATGATTGGGCATCAAAGCCCAGGCAAGGCATTGCGTTTTGTATTGCGACAACCCTGTTTTCAGACGATTGCAAAAATTTTTATGGTCATGATCATCAAGGAAGATTGTTCGTCCCTCTATACCACGGCAGAGGACATGGTAGAGGAATCCGGGAATGTCTAATCGGGCCTCTCTAGGCATTAATGGATTATATTACGAATTAAGTTGAATAGTGGAGAACGTCCCCTTGCCTGAGTCCCCTTGCCTGACATCTGGCGCAAGACCGCGGGCAGAATGCCGCCATTGGCGAAATATCCCGCCTCAACGGCGCTGGCCAATCTGGCGATCGCCTGAAAATTAAACGAAGTGCCGTCTTTTCTGGTGACCTCAACTGTCATTTCCTGACGCGGCTTGAGTCCCTGGCTGATTCCCCGGATGGTGAATGTTTCTTCGCCCGTCAAACCAAGACTTTTAATGTTCTGCCCCTCTTTAAACTGAAGCGGCAGAATGCCCATACCCACCAAATTGCTTCGGTGAATGCGCTCGAAGCTCTCGGTAATGGCGGCTTTGATCCCTAAAAGCATCGGGCCCTTAGCCGCCCAGTCGCGCGAACTTCCTGAGCCATATTCCTTGCCCGCCAATACGATCAGAGGCGCGCCCTCCTGGCCGTAGCGCATGGCCGCGTCATAGATCGTCATTTTTTCGCCGGTGGGCAAATGCCTGGTCCAAAACCCCTCCGTGCCGGCCACCAGCAGATTTTTCAAGCGCACGTTGCCGAAGGTGCCCCGCATCATGACCTCGTGGTTGCCGCGTCTGGCCCCGAAGCTGTTAAAATTTTTCGCCTCCACGCCGCGCTCGACAAGATATTTTCCCGCCGGGCTTTCCGCGGTAAAAGAGCCGGCCGGGGAAATATGGTCCGTGGTGATAGAGTCGCCGAAAACAGCCAGAGCCCTGGCCGCAATAATGTCTTTGAGCGGCTCGGCTTGCGGCCCGAACTCTTTAAAGAAAGGAGGCTCTTGAATGTAAGTCGAGGCCGGCTCCCAATGATAAAGATCGCCTTCGGGAACAGGAATGCTTCGCCACTGGTCGTCGCCATGGAAAACCTCGCTGTAGCGCGTCTTGTAGGTTTTGGCGTCGCAGTAGCGCAAGACAAGGCCGCTTATTTCTTGATACGTCGGCCAAATGTCTTTCAAATAGACGGGCCGTCCGTCCGAGCCTTTACCCAACGGTTCCTTGGCCAAATCAATGTCAAGGGTTCCGGCCAAAGCATAGGCCACCACCAATGGCGGCGAGGCTAGATAGCTGGGTTTAACCAGGGGGTTGACCCGTCCCTCAAAATTCCTGTTGCCGGAAAGGACCGCGGCCACCACCAGGTTGTTTTCCTTGACCGCGGCGGCCACCTCTTTGGGAAGGGGCCCGCTGTTGCCGATGCAGGTTGTGCAGCCGTACCCAACCAGATGAAAATTGAGCTTTTCCAGATATTCCAAAAGTCCGGAATTTTTCAGGTAATCAGTGACCACGCGCGAACCCGGCGCCAAGCTGGTTTTGACATAGGATTTGACCATCAAGCCTTTTCCCGCGGCTTTTTTGGCCACCAGGCCAGCCGCCACCATCGCCGATGGATTGGCTGTGTTGGTACAGCTGGTGATGGCCGCGATAACCACCGAGCCATCGCTGAGGTTTTCCTCGCGGCCGCTGATTTTGACAGGGACTTTCCGATAGTCAGAGGGCGCGCTGTCCGCCGGGAAATAGCTCTTAAAAGACTCGGAAAAGTTGCCCTTGACCGCTTTTAAAGGCACCCGGTCATGGGGCCGCCTGGGCCCGGCCATGGACGATTCCACGCTGGCAAGTTCAAGTTCCAACGTATCGGTAAAACAAGGCTCCGCTGAGCTTGCGTCGCGCCAAAGGCCCTGCTCCTTAAAATAGCGCTCAACCAAATCAGCCGATTCCTCCCGGCCGGTATCTTTTAAAAAGCGGATCGTTTCCGCATCCACCGGGAAAAATCCCATGGTGGCCCCGTATTCGGGAGCCATATTGGCCACCGTGGCCCGGTCAGCCAAGCAAAGCGATTCCAAGCCGGGCCCGAAAAACTCGACGAATTTATCCACCACGCCCTTTTTTCTCAACATTTGGGTCACGATAAGCACCAAGTCCGTGGCGGTCGCCCCTTCGGGCAGATTCCCCTTAAGCTTAAAGCCGATAACCTCCGGCGGCATCATGTAAAGGGGCTGGCCGAGCATGCAAGCCTCAGCCTCAATGCCGCCCACCCCCCAGCCCAAAACTCCCAGGCCGTTAATGGTCGTAGTGTGCGAATCAGTGCCCACCAGGGTATCGGGAAATGCCAGAAGGCCGTCTTTTGTTTTGCGTTTCTGCACCACCTGGGCCAGATACTCAAGATTCACCTGATGAATAATGCCGGTTCCCGGCGGCACAACCGAAAAATTTTGGAAGGCTTTCTGGGCCCAGCGCAAAAAAGCGTAGCGCTCCCTGTTTCTTTGAAATTCCAACTCGACATTTTTCCTGAATGCTTCGGGCGTGCCGAAATGGTCCACCTGGACAGAGTGGTCAATGACCAGGTCAACCGGAACGTGCGGGTTGATTTTTTTGGGATCAGCCCCAAGACGCTTGACGGCCTGGCGCATGGCCGCCAAGTCAACCACGCAGGGAACGCCGGTATAATCCTGCAAAACAACGCGCGCCGGAATAAAAGGAATTTCGCGCTGGCCCGGATTTGACGGCTGCCAGCCGGCCAGCCTCATTACCTCCTCGTCATGGACAAGAGCGCCCCCGGCGTTGCGCAAAAGATTTTCCAGCAAAATCCTGATGGAAACCGGTAGGCGCTCTAAATTTTTAACCCCGGCTTTTCCCAGGCTTTCCAAACGGAAATAAACCACCTCGCCTTGTTTGGTTTTTAATTTGGTTATAGCCTCAGCGGCAAGGCCTCCGGTGGTTTTTGATTTTTTAACAAGCGTGGCGGTTTTGTTTGATTTAATTTTCGGCATATTTCCTCCTATGGCTACGGGGTCGCTACGGCCCGATGACAATGTCAATCTGCCCGGCGCTTTTTGCGAATTGGCTTAAAATAATTTTGGCAAATTTGGCGTCAATGGTCTTGGGCAGTTTAATGGCGCTGATTTTATCCGGCCGGACGTTCAAGAAGCCTCGGAAAAACTCCTTTGACTGCATGTCCAAGCGCCGGACTTTGACCGGCCTGACCTCAAGGATGACGCCGTTCGAGTCGGCCACCGTCAAAAAGACATGAAGAACCGCGCCCCTGGAATTTTTTTCCGTGATAGCGGTGAAAGCGGCGCCGCCGGCGATGCCTTCTTTGGTTTTAGCCGCAAAAACTACGGCATGACGGTCCGCGTCGTTAAAATCAAAAACTGCTTTCGATCTCTTGAGGCGGACAATTTCCTCCTGGGTCAATATCCGCTCCATGGTTAAAAAGGACAAGGCAGCCGGAAACGCCTGGATCAGGTCTTTGAGGGGGGGCTTGACCGGGGTGATCCTTTCAAGCCAGTGCCCGGGGTTTTCTGGGGCGCTTGCCGGATCGCCTGGATTTGAGCCGGCTTCAATTTCTTTTTTCGTGGGGTATCCGTCCCGGTCAACATCAACGCTTTCCAAAAAATCCATGGCCTTGCCGTCGGTTCCCAACCCGACAAATTCGCGGCCATAGTGATTTATCCGCCACGATTCATCGAGATGGCACAGGCTGCAACTCGTCTTGAAGCCGTATTTGGCTTCAAAAAGATTTTTAAATTGGGGCACAGCCTGTAAATCAAAGGCCAATGAGGCCAATGAGGCCAATAAGGCCAATAAGGCTTTCGAGGGTTTTACTTTTGGTATTTGAATTCTACGGGTAAGTCGCATCGGTTAATGATTTTAATGTGATAGGGGCTTGTAAAAGCCTGGATGACAAAAGCCCCTGAAGAAGGCTTGGTTTCTTTTAGCCAAATGATCAATTTTTTCTTTTTCTTTTCAATCTTGGTGATTTCCAAGGCAAAGCCTCCGGTCGCTTTCATGCCCAAAAAAACAGCGACAGCCATTTGTTTTTCAAAATCAACGGCCGGCGCTTTCTCAACCCCGAACTTAGACCAAAGATTCTTCCAAGTTTCCGAATCGCGCATGACCATTTGTCCCGGCTCCTCCGGGCCGCCCATCATTTCTTTCCATTCCATAACGACTTTATTGTCCTTCTTTTGGTTCTCAACGGCAACCGCCCTAATGGGGAAAGCCATGAAGGCCAAAAAGAAAGGGAATAAGGGAATGAGGGAATAAGGGAATGAGGGAATGGAAAATGCCTTTATCCCCTTTATCCCCTTTATTCCCTTTCCTATGGCGCGGCCGGCAGGCTCACGGTGAAGGTAGTGCCTTCGCCCACGCGGCTGGACAGCTCAACGCTTCCCTTGTGAAGCTCGACCACTTTCTTTACGAAAGCAAGCCCCAGTCCCATGCCTCGCACCTGGCCCGTGAAATATTCCTCAACTTGATGGAACCACTGAAAGACCTTTTCGCGTTCCTCCGGCGGAATGCCGGGGCCGTTGTCCGCCACCCGGAATTTGACAAAGCCGCCGGCTGATTCCACCTCAAGCTTCAACATCTTGTAGGGTTTCGCGTTAAACCGAATGGCGTTTTCCATAAGGTTTTTGAGCATGTCAATCAACATGACCGTGTCGCCGACGACTTGGGCCTCGGGATCCAGTTTTTTGGCGACCGAGACTTTTTCACCGTCAATCAGAAGAGCGATTTTAAAAAAAGCATCCTCAATAAGCCTGGCGGCTTTCGCTTTGTTTTGCGCTAATTTCGTCTGGCCGGCGTCGGTGGAGACGGTGGTAAAGCGCAAAAGATCTTCGATCAAATAAGCCAGGTGCCGGCTTTCTTTATCTACCGCGTCCAAGGCCCGCTGATTGTGCGGCGTTAATTTGTCCAAATCCTGCCGCAAAAACGGAATGTAGCCGGTGATCGCCACCAGGGGCGTGCGCAGTTTGTGCGAGATCACGGAAAGAAAATTTTTCTGAAGAATCTCCTCATGGCGCGCCTGGGTCACGTCCCGAAAGACGAAAATCATCTGGCTGTCCCCACTGGAAGAATCTTCCAGTCTGGCCCAGGTGCCCGAAAGAATGAAAAGCTGGGGTTTGGCCCGCCGGATTTCCAGCCGGCCGCTTTTAGCCGGGCTCATTGAAAGCCCCTCGGGATCAGGGTCCCAAAGATAACCCTGCGCATCGAAATCCTGGAGATGGCGGACTTTTATATCGCAAAACCACGCGGCCGCGCGGTTATTGAGCCTTAGAATTTCCCCGGTTTTATCGGTCAGCATGGCCCCGTCAGCCATTTGATTGAAAATTTCCTCGACCGTCCGCTTTTCCGAGCGCAGGCCGGCAAAAAGCCGCGCGTTTTCAATGGCCACCGCCGCTTGGCTGGCAAAGGCCTCAAAGAGCTTCAAATCAACGACATTAAACTGAGAGCCGTCTTTTTTATTAATGGCCTCGACCACGCCGATGATCCGGCCTTTGACCTGGAGGGGGCAGGCGAGAATGTTTTTTGTCTCAAAGCCGTGCTTGCCGGCCAGATCAGGCTTCCATCTGGAATCCTTGGTTACGTCGTTGACGATGGCTGCTTTGCCCTCCTGCGCCACCCAGCCGGCGATTCCCCGGCCCACGGGAAGGCGCGCGCCCTTGATTTTTTCCCCGGCCCCGCCGATGGCCACGTCAAAATAAAGCTCGTTTTTCTTTTCATCAAGAAGCAAGGCTGAGCCGGCCTCGACTTTCATCACCCGGCTTGCCATCTCCATGATGGATCGCACCAAGTCGGCCAATTCCAGCTTTGAGGAAAGAAGCCGGTTTGTCTCAAGAAGCAGTTCAAAATCTTCCGTCGAGATTGCCTGCATGTTCCCTCCATCCGATGGTTTCGGTTTCTTCGGGAAAATATTCGCGGTAGGGCGGCGGCCCTTCCTGAAGCCCTAAAATTTCCACAAAAGATGAGTTGGTCAGTCCCCCGGCATTGGCTTCGTCGGTATCCACATGAAATTCCAGGCGGTACCATTCATAAGCGCGAACCCAGACGTTTTCAAAAACAACTTCCCGGCCCGTTTCGTTTCCAGCCCGCACCCGGACAAAATCATTGTTTTTAAGCCCAAGGGAAACCGCTTCCCGCGGGCTCATGTGCATGTGCCGCCATGACACGAGACACCCTTCTTTAAGGTCGAGCTGTCCGGACGGGCCCACGATGGCGGCCGCCGCCGAACCGGCGATGTCGCCCGATTTTTTCAGAGGCGCCTTGATTCCGGTATAAATCGCGTCCGATCTGGTGATTTCCACCTGAGTGTACGGCCGCCAGGGACAAATGACCCTTACCCCTTCAAGTTCCCTTTTGGGGCCGATCAATTTGACGGTCTGCCAGCAAGCATAATAGCCCGGCTGGGTGACGGCTTTCAAGCGCCTCGGCCTGGCCTCATGACCGAACAAAACGCGGAAATGCTCTTGAGTCAGATGAAGATGCCGCGAATCAATGCCGACCGGAACCTTTTTAAGCATGGAATATTGAATATTGAATATTGAATATTGGGATAAAAATTTTTTTCTTTTTTCCTATATTCAACATTCTATATTCTACATTCAAATTTTTTCTATCGGGCCGCGGCAATTTCAATAAGTTTCACAAACCTTTCCGCATCAAGGCTGGCTCCCCCCACCAGTCCCCCGTCAACGTCGGGGCAGGCCATGATCGCCGCAAAATTGTCAGGCGTAACCGAGCCTCCATAAAGGATGCGGATTTGGCCGGCTGTCTCAGCGCCCCAAAGCCAAGCTAAAAGACCCCTTAAATGTTTATGGGCTTCCTGGGCTTGCCCAGGGGTTGCGTTTTGGCCGGTTCCAATGGCCCAAACCGGCTCATAAGCCAGGATAAAACGGGACGAATCGCTTGCAAGCTCTTTAGGCACAAACTGCAAAGCCTCGGTCATTTGCTCCTCAAGCACTTTAAAGGTCCGGCCGGTCTGGCGCTCTTCCAGCTTCTCGCCGACGCAAAAAATGGGAATCAAGCCTGCTTTAAGAGTCGCGGTCAGCTTGCCGGCCAGCATGTTTGATGATTCGCTGAAATATTGCCGCCTTTCCGAATGGCCGACAATGACATAGCGCACCCTAAGGTCCTTAAGCATAACCGGCGATATGCACCCGGTAAAAGCCCCCTTTTCTTCCCAATGGCTGTCCTGGCCGCCCACGACTACCCCGCCCGGCAAAACGCTGTTGGCGGTCAGGGCCGCCAAGTGCGTGAAAGCCGGGCATATGACGATATCCACCTTAGCCACGGACCCGTGCGGCAGTTTTCTTGAAAATTCTCCGGCAAAATCCAGAACCTCGTTTAAATTTTTGTTCATTTTCCAGTTGGCGGCTACAAGGGGTTTTCGCATGTCCGTCACCTCAAATCAGCCCGAAAAGGGCAAAATCCATTCCCCGTATTTCCCAGGGGAATAATTGTCTTTATACGAGCTTTCCGGGGAACGCCTGGCCCGAATCGCCCAGATGCCGGCTTTCCGGCATTCTTCAATGTCCGAATCCGAATCGCCGATAAAAGCCAGATAATGGTGGCGCTTCATAAAAGCGGCTTTTTCCCTGGTGAAATAAAAGCCGTCATGGAGCCAGTCCCACCGGTCAATCAGGGGATCGCAGTCAACCTGCATGCGCACCGTGATAATGACCACGTCAAAGCCCGCGGCTTTGGCCAATAGGGCCCAGAAGATAACCCCCCAGTGCGGTTTTTCCAGATCGTAATTTTTGTTGACGATCTGCCAGAATTCAGGGCTGAACGGCTTGATTTCTTCGGACTGGGCGCTGAAGGCTTTGTCAAAGGCAGGGGTGGAAAAACTGATGGTGTCGTCGTAATCAAAGCCGAG